>NZ_LZKH01000092.1:0-24658 GCF_001672745.1 Mycobacterium sp. E1386 | reverse complement strand
TTGATGCACCTTTCAGCGTTGTAGTCCTAGACCCGCCGTAATAACTGCGTTCGCCGCGGCGCTGCGAGCCCGGGGGCGGCGGGGTGGAGGAACCCGGGCCGGAGCCCTGACCCGCCGGCTTGGCCGGGCAGGCGCCGTTGACCGAGGGGCTGACCTTCACGGACGCCGCCGTGACGGGCTGGCCGCCCTGGGTTTCCTGGGTGGGCCGCACGGTCACGCAGCTGCCGGAGGTCACGTCGGTCAGCGCGGCGGGGGTGGTCTCGGTGACCTTGGTGGTCGAGGTGAAGTTCACCGCGGCGGTGGAGTTGTCTTCCTTGGTCACCTGGACGGAGTTGCCCGCCACCGACGCGATCAGGCCGCTGAGCCGGGCTTCGCCGCTGGCCGGGGCGGGCGACGTGGTCGTCGAGGTCACCACCGAGGTGGACGTCGAGGTCGACGTGCTCGGGCCCGCTTTGTTGGACGAGCTGCACGCGGCGACGGACAACGCGGCGACCCCGGTGACCGCGAGGACGGCGAACCGGGTGCGCCGGGAGGTTGGACAGCTGGCAGACATCAACGTTCTCCAATCGTGGTTGGACGCAACGGAATGGGTATTACCCGTCGAAGCTGTAGCTAACCTGTGTGTAATGGCGGGGCGGTCAGAACGCCTGTTCCGGAACGCGCATGATCTCGCCGTCAATGGACTCGATGACTTTGCGCAGGGACGTGAGCTTCGGAAGCATGTTCTTGGCGAAGAACGCCGCGGTCGCCACCTTGCCGCGATAGAAGGCGGCGTCGGTCGGCGCCGCGTCGGCCAACGCCGCGTGCGCGACACCCGCCTGCACCAGCAATCGCCAGCCGATGAGCAGATCGCCCACCGCGAGCAGGTAGCGCACCGATCCGAGGCCCACTTTGTAGATCTCGCCCGGATGTTGGGCGGCGGACATCAGGTATCCGGTCAACGCGCCCGTCATCGCCATCACCTCGTCGAGCGCGGTCTGCAGCAGTTGGGCCTGCGGCTCGAGGGCCTCGTCGCAGCCATCGATGGTCTCGGTGATCTGAGCCGTCACGAACTGCAGGGCCTCGCCGCGGTCGCGAACGATCTTGCGGAAGAAGAAGTCCAGCGCCTGGATTGCGGTGGTGCCCTCGTAGAGCGAATCGATCTTGGAGTCGCGGATGTATTGCTCGAGGGGATAGTCCTGCAGGAAGCCCGAACCGCCCAGCGTCTGCAGTGACTCGGTCAGCACTTCGTAGGCCCGTTCGGAGCTCACGCCCTTCACGATCGGCAGCAGTAAGTCGTCGACGCGGTGCGCCATCTGATGGTCCGCTCCCGAAACATGCTGCGCCACAGCATCATCCTGATGCGCGGCGGCATACAGGTACAGCGCCCGCAGACCCTCGGCGTAGGCCTTCTGCGTCATCAGGCTGCGGCGCACGTCGGGGTGATGGATGATGGTGACCCGCGGCGCGGTCTTGTCGGACATCTGCGTCAGATCCGCGCCCTGCACCCGCTCCTTGGCGAACGCCAGCGCGTTGAGGTAGCCCGTGGACAGGGTGCCGGCGGCCTTCACTCCAATCGTCATGCGCGCGTGCTCGATCACGGTGAACATCTGCGCGATCCCGTTGTGCACGTCGCCGACCAGGTAACCGACAGCGGGCAAATCCGTTGCGCCGAAGGTCAATTCGCATGTCGGGGAGGACTTGATCCCCATCTTGTGTTCCAGCCCGGTGGCGAAGACCCCGTTGCGCGCGCCGATCTCGAACGTTTCCGGGTCGAACAGGAATTGCGGGACGTAGAACAGGCTGAGCCCCTTGGTGCCCGGGCCGGCGCCCTCCGGCCGGGCCAGTACCAGGTGAAAGATGTTTTCGGCGGTGTCGCCCACGTCGCCGCCGGAGATGAACCGCTTGACGCCCTCGATGTGCCAGGTGCCGTCGGGCTGTGCGATGGCCTTCGCCCGACCGGCGCCGACGTCGGAGCCCGCGTCGGGCTCGGTGAGCACCATGGTGGCCGCCCAGCCGCGCTCCACGCCCTCCGCCGCCCAGCGCCGCTGTTCCTCGTTGCCCTCGACGTACAGCGCCTGGGCCATCAACGGGCCGAGGCAGAAGAAGTTGGCGGAAGGGTTCGCGCAGATGATCATTTCGTTGACCGCCCACGCCAGCGGTGGCGGTGCGGCCATGCCGCCGATCTCTTCGTCGAGCATCAGCCGCCACCAGCCGGCCTCCTTGATCACCTGCACGGTCTTCACCAACTCGTCCGGCACGCTGATCGTGTGCTCGGCGGGGTCGAAGACCGGCGGGTTGCGGTCGGCGAACGCGAAGGATTCGGCCACCGGGCCCTCCGCCAGGCGGGCGGCTTCGGCCAGGATCGTTCGCGCCGTTTCCACGTCGAGGTCGCTATAGCTTCCGGAGCCCAGCACAGCTCCCACGTCGAGCACTTCGAACAGATTGAACTCGAGATCACGGACGTTAGCGATGTAGTGGCCCAACGCGATTTCCTCACTGGTCCCTGAGGCGGCGAATCGTCCGCATCAGTGTGTCCGACGTGGGAAAACGTACGCAACCGTAACCTACGGTGGGCCGCGGCCCGGTAACGCGTCGATGTCGTCGGGACGAACCTCGGCCCTGCGGTAGCCCGGGAACACCACGTCGCGGTCCGGCGTTGGAGCAAATGTGACAACACTGGATCTCACCGCTGAGAAGTTCAACGAAACCATCGAGGGCAACGACATCGTGCTCGTCGATTTCTGGGCGTCCTGGTGCGGGCCGTGCCGCCAGTTCGGACCCACCTTCCAGGCGTCCGCAGAGAAGCACCCCGACATCGTGCACGCCAAGGTCGACACCGAGGCCGAGCAGCAGCTGGCCGCGGCCGCCCAGATCCGCTCCATCCCCACGCTGATGGCCTTCAAGAAGGGCAAGCTGCTCTTCAACCAGGCCGGGGCGCTGCCGCCGGCCGCTCTCGAAGACCTGGTGCAGCAAATCAAGGCGTTCGACGTCGACGCGGCCCAGGCCGGTCAAGGCGAATAGCCCCCACATCGCGGCGCAGGCAGGGTGGCCTACGCGCTAGGTTGCTTGGGTGAGTCTGGTACTGGTAGAGCACCCGCGGCCCGGCGTCGCGCTGATAACCCTCAATCGGCCCGAGCGGATGAACTCCATGGCGTTCGACGTCATGGTGCCGCTCAAAGAGGCCCTGGAGAAGGTCAGGTACGACAATTCGGTGCGCGTGGTCGTGCTGACCGGGGCGGGCCGGGGGTTCTCCTCGGGCGCCGACCACAAGTCCGCGGGCTCGGTGCCCCACGTCGAGGGGCTGACCCGCCCGACCTACGCGCTGCGTTCGATGGAGATCCTCGACGAGGTCATCCTGGGGCTGCGGCGCCTGCATCAGCCGGTGATCGCCGCCGTGAACGGCCCGGCCATCGGCGGCGGCCTGTGTCTGGCGCTGGCCGCCGACATCCGGGTCGCGTCGACCGGCGCGTACTTTCGCGCCGCCGGCATCAACAACGGCCTGACCGCCAGCGAGCTGGGGCTGAGCTACCTGTTGCCCCGGGCCATCGGCTCGTCGCGGGCGTTCGAAATCATGCTGACCGGCCGCGACGTCACCGCGGAGGAGGCCGAGCGCATCGGTCTGGTGTCGTGCCAGGTGCCCGACGAGCAGCTGCTCGACACCTGCTACGCCATCGCCGCGCGCATAGCGGCGTTCTCACGGCCGGGAATCGAGTTGACCAAGCGCACACTGTGGAGTGGACTAGACGCCGGTAGCCTGGAAGGGCACATGCAAGCCGAAGGCTTGGGTCAGCTGTTCGTTCGTTTGCTCACCGCCAACTTCGAAGAAGCGGTTGCCGCGCGCGCCGAACGACGCCCGCCGGTATTCACCGACGACAAATAGCCGCAAGCATTAGGGAGAAGATGTGATCACGGCCACGGACCTCGAGGTCCGCGCTGGGGCGCGCATCCTGCTCTCACCCGACGGCCCGGACCTGCGCGTGCAGCCCGGCGACCGCATCGGGCTGGTCGGCCGCAACGGTGCGGGCAAGACGACGACCCTGCGCATCCTGGCGGGGGAAACCGAGCCGTACGCAGGAGCCGTCGCACGCGCCGGTGAAATCGGTTATCTGCCACAGGATCCCAAAGAAGGCGACCTCGAGGTGCTGGCCCGCGACCGCGTCCTGTCGGCCCGCGGCCTGGATGTCCTGCTCACCGATCTGGAAAAGCAGCAGGCATTGATGGCCGAGGTCGCCGACGACGACGCCCGCGACCGCGCCATCCGCCGCTACGGACAGCTGGAGGAGCGGTTCGTCGCGTTGGGCGGCTACGGCGCCGAGAGCGAGGCCAGCCGCATCTGCGCCAGCCTCGGACTGCCGGACCGGGTGCTGACGCAGAAGCTGCGCACGCTGTCCGGCGGGCAGCGCCGCCGGGTGGAGCTCGCGCGCATCCTGTTCGCCGCGTCCGACACCGGGGCGGGCTCGTCGACCACCCTGCTGCTCGACGAGCCGACCAACCACCTGGACGCGGATTCGGTTGGCTGGCTGCGCGATTTCCTGCGGTCGCACACCGGAGGCCTGGTCATCATCAGCCACAACGTCGAGCTGCTCGCCGATGTGGTGAACCGGGTGTGGTTCCTGGACGCCGTGCGCGGCGAGGTCGACGTCTACAACATGGGCTGGCAGAAGTACCTGGACGCCCGGGCCACCGACGAACAGCGGCGCCGTCGCGAACGCGCCAACGCCGAACGCAAGGCCGCCGCCTTGCGCACGCAAGCCGCCAAGCTGGGCGCCAAGGCCACCAAAGCCGTTGCGGCACAGAATATGCTGCGCCGCGCCGACCGGATGATGGCCGCGCTCGACGAGGAGCGGGTCGCCGACAAGGTGGCCCGCATCAAGTTCCCCACTCCCGCCCCGTGCGGGCGCACCCCGCTGGTCGCCAAGGGGCTGAGCAAGTCATACGGGTCGCTGGAGGTGTTCAGCGGTGTCGATCTGGCCATCGACCGCGGCTCGCGGGTGGTGGTGCTGGGACTCAACGGGGCTGGCAAGACCACGCTGCTGCGGCTGCTGGCCGGCACCGAGAAACCCGACACCGGCGGGCTGGAGCCCGGACACGGTTTGCGCATGGGTTATTTCGCGCAGGAGCACGACACCCTCGACAACGACGCGAGCGTCTGGGAGAACATCCGGCACGCCGCTCCCGACACGGGCGAGCAGGACCTGCGCGGCCTGCTCGGCGCGTTCATGTTCAGCGGGCCCCAGCTCGACCAGCCGGCGGGCACCCTGTCGGGCGGCGAGAAAACCCGGCTCGCGCTCGCGGGCCTGGTGGCGTCCACGGCGAACGTCCTGCTGCTCGACGAGCCGACGAACAACCTCGATCCCGCCTCGCGCGAACAGGTGCTGGACGCGCTGCGCAGCTACCAGGGTGCGGTGGTGCTGGTGACGCACGACCCCGGTGCCGCCGAAGCCCTCGACCCGCAGCGCGTTGTGCTGCTGCCCGACGGCACCGAGGATTTCTGGTCCGACGAATACCGGGACCTGATCGAGCTCGCCTGACTTCTGGGTGCTTTTCGCCAATTCCGCCCGCGGCCGACGGCGGGTTCTTACTCTGGGTGCTTGTCGATCGTGTTCGGGCGCGGAGGGCATCCATGAAAACGACACCGCAAAGGTCGAAGCAGACCCGCGAACAGTTGCTGTTCGAGCTGCGCAGCGCCTATGAGGGCGGGGCCAGCATCCGCACGCTGGCCGCGTCCACCGGCAGGTCGTACGGATCGGTACACAGCATGCTGCTGCAGGCCGGTGCCACGATGCGCGGCCGGGGCGGGCCCAACCACACCTCGCGATCAGCCCGGGTATAGCGTCACTGCGAAATCACGTCCCCTTGTTCGCAGTGGCGCTACACCTGCGGCCCAGAGTCGTTGCGGCGCACCGAATTCTCCACCAGGTCGAGCACGGCGGACAACCGGCGCGGATCTTCGCCTGACGCCAGCCGGGCCACCAGGCCGTCGAGCACCAACTCCAGGTAGCACTGCAAAACGTCCCCGGGAACGTCGTCGCGCACCCGGTGCGCCTCCTTCTGCCGGCGCAACCGATCGGTCGTCGCCGCCGCCAATTCCGCGGACCGCTCCGCCCAGCCGCGGCTGAACTCCGGGTCGTTGCGCAGCTTGCGCGCGATCTCCAACCTGGTCGCCAGCCAGTCGAACTGGTCGGGCGCGGCGAGCATGTCGCGCATCACCTGGATGAGGCCCGCGCGCGACGCCACGTCGGCCATCCGCTCGGCATCCTCGTGCGCCAGCGCGAAGAACAGCGCATCCTTGTCGCGGAAGTGGTGGAAGATCGCACCGCGCGACATCCCGATCGCCTGTTCCAGCCGGCGCACCGTGGCCTTGTCGTAGCCGTATTCGGCGAAGCAGCGGCGGGCACCGTCGAGGATCTGGCGGCGGCGCGCCGCCAGATGGCCCTCGCTTACCTTGGGCACGACTGGGGACTAGCCGGACTTCAGCATGTTGCGCAGCACGTACTGCAGGATGCCGCCGTTGCGGTAGTAGTCGGCTTCTCCCGGGGTGTCGATGCGCACCACCGCGTCGAACTCGACCGGGTCGCCCGAGTCCTTGCTGGCCTTGACGCGCACCGTCTTTGGCGTCTTGCCGTCGTTGAGCGCCTCGATGCCGGTGATGTCGAACACCTCGGTGCCGTCCAGCCCCAGCTCCTTGGCGGACTTGCCTTCGGGGAACTGCAGCGGGATCACGCCCATGCCGATCAGGTTGGAGCGGTGGATGCGCTCGAACGACTCGGCGATCACCGCCCGCACGCCCAGCAGCAGCGTGCCCTTGGCCGCCCAGTCGCGTGAGGAGCCGGACCCGTATTCTTTACCGCCCAGCACCACCAGCGGAATGTCCTGCGCCGCATAGTTTTGCGCGGCGTCATAGATGAACGCCTGCGGGGCGCCGTCCTGGGTGAAGTCGCGGGTGTAGCCGCCGGAAACGTCGTCGAGCAGTTGGTTACGCAGCCGGATGTTGGCGAAGGTGCCGCGAATCATCACCTCGTGGTTGCCGCGCCGGGAGCCGAAGGAGTTGTAGTCCTTGCGATCGACGCCGTGCTCGTCGAGGTACTGCGCCGCGGGCGTCCCCGGCTTGATGGCACCGGCGGGGGAGATGTGGTCGGTGGTCACCGAGTCGCCGAGCAGCGCCAGCGCCCGGGCGCCGGTGATGTCTTTCACCGGTTCCGGGTCGGCGGACATCCCCTCGAAGTACGGGGGCTTACGCACGTAGGTCGAATCCTGGTTCCACTCAAAGGTATTGCCGCTCGGGGTGGGCAGGTTGCGCCAGCGCTCGTCGCCCTTGAACACGTCGGCGTAGTTCTTGGTGAACATCTCCTGGCTGATCGCCGAGGCGATGGTGTCCGACACGTCCTTCTGCGACGGCCAGATGTCCTTGAGGAAGACGTCGTTGCCGTCCTTGTCGGTGCCCAGCGGCTGCTTTTCGAAGTCGAAGTCCATGGTCCCGGCCAACGCGTAGGCGACCACCAGCGGCGGGGACGCCAGGTAGTTCATTTTCACGTCGGGGTTGATCCGGCCCTCGAAGTTGCGGTTACCGGACAGCACCGCCGACACCGACAGGTCGTTGTCGTTGATCGCCTTGGAAATCTCCTCGGGCAGCGGACCGGAATTACCGATGCACGTGGTGCAGCCGTAGCCGACGAGGTAGAAGCCGAGCTTCTCCAAATACGGCCACAGGCCGGCCTTGTCGTAGTAGTCGTGGACCACCTGCGAGCCTGGCGCCATGGTCGTCTTCACCCACGGCTTGGACGTCAGGCCCTTCTCTACGGCGTTGCGGGCCAGCAGCGCCGCACCCAGCATCACCTCGGGGTTGGAGGTGTTGGTGCACGACGTGATGGCCGCGATCACCACCGCGCCGTGGTCGAGCTCGAACTCCCCGCGGTCTTCGGAGCGCACCCGCACCGGGTTGCTCACCCGGCCCTTGGCATGTGCCGCAGCCGATTCGAACTTCGGGGCGTCGTCGGCATGACCGTTCTCCAGCGCGCCGGGGTCGCTGGCCGGGAAGGACTCGTCGACCGCCTCGTCGAGCTTGGAGTACTCCTTCTTGTCGGGGTCGTCGCCGACGTAGTCGCCGATCTGCCCGCGGAAGGTGGACTTGGCCTCCGACAACGCGATCCGGTCCTGCGGACGCTTCGGCCCGGCGATCGAGGGCACCACGTCGGACAGGTTGAGTTCGAGGTATTCGGAGAAGGCCGGCTCGTGCTTGGGGTCGTGCCACATGCCCTGCTCTTTGGCGTATGCCTCAACCAGCGCGAGTTGCTCTTCGTTGCGGCCGGTGAACCGCAGGTAGGAGATGGTCTCCTCGTCGATCGGGAAAATCGCTGCGGTGGAGCCGAATTCGGGACTCATGTTGCCCAGGGTGGCGCGGTTGGCCAGTGGCACCTCGGCCACGCCCTCGCCGTAGAACTCGACGAACTTGCCGACCACGCCGTGCTTGCGGAGCATCTCGGTGACGGTCAGCACGACGTCGGTGGCGGTGACGCCCGCCTGGATCTCACCGGTCAGCTTGAACCCGACGACCCGCGGGATCAGCATCGACACCGGCTGACCGAGCATCGCGGCCTCGGCTTCGATGCCGCCCACGCCCCAGCCCAGCACGCCCAGGCCGTTGACCATCGTGGTGTGCGAGTCGGTGCCCACGCAGGTGTCGGGGTAGGCCACGCCGTCGCGGTCCATCACCACGCTGGCCAGGTATTCGATGTTCACCTGGTGGACGATGCCGGTGCCCGGCGGCACCACCTTGAAGTCGCGGAAAGCGCCTTGGCCCCAACGCAAGAACTGGTAGCGCTCCCCGTTGCGCTGGTACTCGATTTCGACGTTGCGCTCGAAGGCGTCGGCGGTGCCGAACAGGTCGGCGATCACCGAGTGGTCGATCACCAGGTCGGCCGGCGCCAGCGGGTTCACCTTCTCCGCCTTGCCGCCCAGGTCGCCGATGGCCTCGCGCATGGTGGCCAAGTCGACGATGCACGGCACCCCGGTGAAGTCCTGCATCACGACGCGGGCGGGCGTGTACTGGATCTCAATGCTGGGCTCCGCCTTGGGATCCCAGTTCGCGATGGCCTCGATGTGGTCCTTGGTGATGTTGCTGCCGTCCTCGTTGCGCAGCAAGTTCTCGGCGAGGACTTTGAGGCTGTAGGGGAGTTTCTCGGTGTTGGGAACGGCGTCGAGACGATAGATCTGATAACTCTTGTCGCCGACCTTCAGGGTGTCGCGTGCTCCGAATGAGTTCACAGAATCTTCTTTAGTCACTTCAACTCCCGGGATTAAGTTCTTCCGCCGACGGGCCGTGCCGGCGGTGCGGTGCTACTTTAACAGTACGCTTGTCCTGCATTACGGCGGGGCGCCCGTAGTCCCAGTCTTGTCGCGTAAGTCGACGGTTTAAACCCCCCGAAACGAAGTCGCGTACGGTGCCTGTAGCGCTTTCGCCGTCAAAGGGCAGGAGGGACATCATGACCTTGCATCCGGTCCTACCCGTCTACATCCCGCAAGACGTCGACATGACCGCGGTCAAGGCGCAGGTCGCCGCCACCGGCGTCAGCGCGCCGGCGGCGGACATGCCGGGTCTCCTGCACATCGTCGACGAGGCCCATGCCAAGGGCATCAACCTCAAGATCGTGCTGCTCGATCACAACCCTCCGAACGACACCCCGCTGCGCGACATCTCCACCGTGGTCGGCGCCGACTACCACGACTCGACGGTCTTGACGCTGAGCCCGAGCTACGTCGGCAGCTACAGCACCCAGTTCCCGCGCGTCACGCTGGAGGCCGGCGAGGACATCGCCAAGACGGGTAACCCGGTGGTCTCGGCGCAACACTTCGTCAACGAGCTGAGCGCCCCGGAGTTTCCCTGGACGGGCTTGACCATCTTCCTGTTGCTCGCCGTGTTCGCGGCGGCCGTCGGGACCCGAATGCTGCAGGTGCGCAGCCGCCGCTCAGCAACCGCGGAGGATTCGGCGGGGGCGCAGGAAGTGACGCCCACCAACACGGCCTAGCCACCCGTATCCGCCCCGGCCGGCTCCGTCGGTCGGGCTCTGGGGCATCGTCCCGGCAAACCCGGTAGATAACCGTTCGGTCACATTAAACGCACGTAGAGAGTGCGATTTCTGTGGAGCGTTTGCACGCCTAATAGTGTGACGTACGGTGCAAATGATGCTGGTGTTGTCTTTGGCGCCCTTGACGAACTCTGTGGTCGGCGCCGCCCGTCGCGTTGAGCCGTAGGAGACCTGAGTCGAATGAGACGCATACGCCGGGGCTCCACTGCGCGGCCGGCCTCAAGGCTGGCCCGGCCTGTCGTGCCGTCGGTCGTGAGCGTGGCCCTGCTGCTCTGCACGCCCGGGCTGGCACACGGTGACCCCGCCGCGGACAGCTTGGCCGGGTTGATCGCCAACGTCGCGAAGGCCAACCAACGCCTGGAAAATCTGAGCGCCGAGATTCAGACCGAACAGGAGAGCGTCAACAAGGCCCTGGTCGACGTCGAGACCGCCCGGGACAACGCCGCCGCCGCCCAACACGACCTCGAGACCAGCCAGCAGTCGGTCAAGGACGCCAACGCCGCGATCGCCGCGGCGCAGCAGCGCTTCGACACATTCGCGGCGGCCACCTATATGAATGGCCCGTCGAGCGGTTACCTGACCGCCAGCAGCCCGGACGACATCATCGCCACCGAGGCCGCCGCCCAGACGCTGTCGTCGAGTTCCCGGACGGTGATGGCCAAGCTGCAGCGGGCGCGGACCGAACAGGTGAACAAGGAATCGGCGGCGCGGCTGGCCAAGCAGAAGGCCGACAAGGCCGCGGCCGACGCCAAGGGCAGCCAGGACGCCGCGGTGGCTGCGCTGACCGACTCCAAGCGCAAGTTCGACGAACAGCGCGACCAAATCGCTCGCCTGGCCGCCGAACGCGACGAGGCTCAGGCCAAACTCGAAGCGGCCAAACGGCAGTGGGCTTCCGGCCCGGGCGGCGGACCCGCTGCGCCGGCGTCGGGCGACCGGTGGGAGACCGGCTCAGCGGGCGCGCCCGCGCCGCAGGCCGGGGCCCGCCGCTGGGACGGCGCCTGGGACCCCACCCTGCCGATGATTCCCAGCGCGAACGTCCCGGGTGACCCGATCGCGGTCATCAACCAGGTGCTGGGCATCTCGGCGACCTCGACGCAGGTCACCGCCGGGCTGGGCCGCAACTTCCTGCAGCAGCTCGGCATTCTCAAGCCCGACGACACCGGCATCACCAACGCGGCCCCGGGCGGGACGTCCGGGCGGATCCCCCGGGTCTACGGGCGCCAGGCCACCGAGTACGTGATCCGGCGCGGGATGTCGCAGATCGGCGTGCCCTACTCCTGGGGCGGCGGCAACGCGGCCGGGCCGAGCAAGGGCATCGACTCCGGGGCCGGCATCACCGGCTTCGACTGTTCGGGCCTGGTCCTCTATTCGTTCGCCGGAGTGGGCATCAAGCTGCCGCACTACTCGGGCTCGCAGTACAACCTGGGCCGCAAGATCCCGTCGTCGCAGATGCGCCGCGGCGACGTCATCTTCTACGGCCCCGGCGGCAGCCAGCACGTGACGATCTACCTCGGTGACGGCCAAATGCTCGAGGCTCCGGACATCGGTCTGAAAGTCCGCGTCGCGCCGGTGCGCACCAGCGGTATGACGCCCTACGTGGTCCGCTACATCGAGTGGTGAACGAATGAGAACTGAACGGGGAGCCATGCGCCGCAAGCGGATTCGTCTGATCAACTTCGCCTGGATCACCACCGTGGTGACCGGGCTGATGTTGTCTTCGGCCATTTCCGGGGCCACCCCCGCCACGGCCGACCCCGGCGGCGCGTGGGATCCGACTCTGCCGGCGACGATCAGCGCGGGCGCCCCTGGTGATCCGCTCGCCGTCGCCAATGCGTCGCTGCAGGCCACCGCGCAGGCCACCCAAACGACGATGGACCTGGGCAGGCAATTCCTGGGCGGCCTCGGAATCAACATCCTGGGGGATCCGGCTCCGGCCGCGGCCACCCCCACCAATCCCGGCGGCAAGATCCCGCGGGTCTACGGCCGGCAGGCCATCGAGTACGTGATCAAGCGGATGGGCTCCCAGATGGGTGTGCCGTACTCGTGGGGTGGTGGCTCGCTGGACGGTCCCAGCAAGGGCGTCGGCGACGGCGCCAACATCAACGGCTTCGACTGCTCGGGGCTGATGCGCTACGGCTTCGCCGGGGTCGGCGTGCTGATCCCGCGGTTCTCCGGCGACCAGTACAACGCGGGCCGGCACATCCCGCAGGACCAGGCCAGGCGCGGTGACCTGATCTTCTACGGGCCGAACGGCGGCCAGCACGTCACCATGTATCTGGGCAACGGCCAGATGCTGGAGGCGTCCAGCCTCGCCGGCAAGGTGACCATCAGCCCGGTTCGCAAGCCCGGCATGACGCCGTTCCTGACTAGGATCATCGAGTACTGATCCAGGTGTGTTCGCCCGGCGGGATCCCGGGGGCGAACCACCAGCGTCGACGGAATCCGGCGGGCCTGGAATAGTTGGACGCGGGCACGTCGCGGCCCCACGACAGTCGTGGTGCAAGCAGTCGTGTCCGATTGAGCTGTGGAGGGTTATTGATGACAGCAGCAGGTGGGCCGCCTCCGGGCGCCAGCGGTTACTCGGGCCCGGGTGGCCCTTCCGGCTCGCCGGCCCATGACGCGCCGTCCGGCGGCGGCAACGGCCTGGCCGCCGAGGTCCACACCCTGGAGCGCGCCATCTTCGAGGTCAAGCGCATCATCGTCGGGCAGGATCAGCTCGTCGAGCGCATGCTGGTCGGTCTGCTCTCCAAGGGGCACGTGTTGCTCGAGGGTGTCCCCGGCGTGGCCAAGACGTTGGCCGTCGAGACCTTCGCCAAGGTCGTGGGCGGCACATTCGCCCGCATCCAGTTCACCCCCGACCTGGTGCCCACCGACATCATCGGTACCCGCATCTACCGGCAGGGCAAGGAAGAATTCGACACCGAGCTCGGCCCGGTGGTGGTGAACTTCCTGCTCGCCGACGAGATCAACCGCGCGCCGGCCAAGGTGCAGTCGGCGCTGCTGGAGGTCATGCAAGAACGCCACGTCTCGATCGGCGGCAAGACCTTCGACCTGCCCAACCCGTTTCTGGTGATGGCAACGCAGAACCCGATCGAGCACGAGGGCGTGTACCCGCTGCCCGAGGCCCAGCGCGACCGCTTCCTGTTCAAGATCAACGTCGGCTACCCGTCGCCGGAAGAGGAGCGGGAGATCATCTACCGGATGGGCGTGCGGCCGCCGGAGCCCAAGCAGATCCTGAACACCGGCGACCTGCTGCGCCTGCAGGAGATCGCGGCCAACAACTTCGTCCACCACGCGCTGGTCGACTACGTGGTGCGCGTCGTGACGGCCACCCGCCATCCCGAGCAGCTCGGGATGAACGACGTCAAGTCGTGGATCTCGTTCGGTGCGTCCCCGCGTGCGTCGCTGGGCATCATCGCCGCGTCCCGGTCGCTGGCGCTGGTGCGCGGCCGCGACTACGTGATCCCGCAGGACGTCGTGGACGTCATTCCCGACGTGCTGCGGCACCGCCTGGTGCTCACCTACGACGCGCTGGCCGACGAGATCTCGCCGGAGATCGTCATCAACCGGGTCCTGCAGACGGTTGCCCTGCCTCAGGTCAATGCCGTTCCGCAGCAGGGGCAGTCGGTGCCCCCGGTGATGCAGGCCGCCGGCGCGGCCAGCGGTCGGTGACGGACCCCCAGCAGCCGGCGGTGCCACACCCGCCGTCGATGCAGCGCGGGCAGATCGTCGACCCGAAGCTGGCGGCGGCGCTGCGACAACTCGAGCTGACGGTCAAGCGCAAGCTCGACGGTGTCCTGCACGGCGACCACCTCGGCCTGATCCCCGGGCCGGGTTCCGAGCCGGGGGAGTCGCGCGAGTACCAGCCCGGCGACGACGTACGGCGGATGGACTGGGCCGTGACCGCGCGCACCATGCACCCCCACGTCCGGCAGATGATCGCCGACCGCGAGCTGGAGACGTGGATGGTGGTCGACATGTCGGCCAGCCTGGACTTCGGCACCGTCGGGTGCGAGAAGCGGGACCTGGCCGTCGCGGCCGCGGCCGCTATCACGTTCCTCAACAGCGGCGGCGGCAACCGGCTCGGCGCGCTGATCGCCAACGGCGAGACGATGGTCCGGGTTCCGGCGCGCTCCGGGCGTCAGCACGAGCAGACGCTGCTGCGCACCATCGCCACCACCCCCAGGGCCCCGGTCGGGGTGCGCGGCGACCTGGCGATGGCCATCGACGCGTTGCGCCGCCCGGAACGCCGCCGCGGCATGGCGGTGATCATCAGCGACTTCCTCGGTCCGATCAACTGGATGCGCCCGCTGCGGGCGATCGCGGCCCGGCACGAGGTGCTTGCCATCGAGGTGCTCGACCCGCGCGACGTCGAACTGCCCGACATCGGCGACGTCGTGCTGCAGGACGCCGAGTCCGGCGTGACCCGCGAATTCACCATCGACGCGCAGCTGCGTGACGATTTCGCCAAGGCGGCCGCGGCGCACCGCGCCGAGGTGGCCCGCACGATCCGCAGCTGCGGGGCCCCGGTGCTGACGCTGCGCACCGACCGCGATTGGATCGCCGACATCGTCCGGTTCGTCGAGTCCCGCCGGCGCGGTGCATTGGCGGGGCGGCAGTGACATTGCCGCTCCTCGGCCCGATGTCCTTGTCGGGCTTCGAACACTCGTGGTTCTTTCTGTTCCTGCTCGTCGTCGCCGGGCTCGCCGCGATGTACGTCCTCATGCAGCTGGCGCGACAGCGGCGGATGCTGCGATTCGCCAACATGGAGCTATTGGAAAGCGTTGCGCCCCAACGGCCTTCGCGCTGGCGGCATGTCCCGGCGATGCTGCTGGTGGCGTCGCTGGTGTTGTTCACCATCGCGATGGCCGGGCCGACGCACGACGTCCGCATTCCGCGCAACCGCGCGGTGGTGATGCTGGTGATCGACGTGTCGCAGTCGATGCGAGCCACCGACGTGCAGCCCAATCGGATGGCGGCCGCACAGGAGGCGGCCAAGCAGTTCGCCGACGAGCTGACCCCGGGCATCAACCTGGGGCTGATCGAGTATGCGGGGACCGCCACCGTGCTGGTGCAACCGACGACCAACCGGGACGCGACCAAGAACGGGCTGGACAAGCTGCAGTTCGCCGACCGCACCGCCACGGGCGAGGGCATCTTCACCGCTTTGCAGGCCATCGCGACGGTGGGCGCGGTGATCGGGGGAGGCGACAAGCCGCCGCCGGCGCGCATCGTGTTGTTCTCCGACGGCAAGGAGACGATGCCGACCAACCCGGACAACCCGAAGGGCGCGTTCACCGCCGCGCGCACGGCCAAAGACCAGGGTGTGCCCATCTCGACGATTTCGTTCGGCACCCCGTATGGCTTCGTCGAGATCAATGACCAGCGCCAGCCGGTGCCCGTCGACGATTCCACGATGAAGAAGGTCGCCGAGCTCTCCGGCGGGAGCTGGTACAGCGCCGGTAGTTTGGCCGAGCTGAAAAACGTGTACGCGACGCTGCAGCAGCAGATCGGCTACGAGACGATCAAAGGCGACGCCAGCGTGGGCTGGGTGCGGTTGGGTGCGTTGGTGTTGGCGTTGGCGGCGCTGGCGGCGCTGCTCATCAACCGCCGCCTGCCGACGTAGTTGTTGTTCCGTTTGCTCGTCGGCCCCGGCGCGCGAGCGTAGTCAGACTGCTATTTTCGGCCCAGAATTTCGCAGTGTCATTGCGCTCGCGGACGAGGCGATTTCAACCACGCGAAGCCCAGGCGCTAGGTTGACGGGGTGACTGACACGGCCACCGAGAACACCACCGAAAGTGCCGCCGACGGCGGCAAACCCGCATTCGTATCCCGTTCGGTCCTGGTGACGGGCGGAAACCGGGGAATCGGTCTGGCGATCGCGCGGCGGCTGGCGGCCGACGGCCACAAGGTCGCCGTCACGCACCGCGGATCCGGGGCGCCCGAGGGGCTGTTCGGCGTGGTGTGCGACGTCACCGACAACGACGCGGTCGACCGCGCGTTCAAAGAGGTCGAGGAGCACCAGGGTCCGGTCGAGGTGCTGGTGTCCAACGCCGGCATCTCCAAGGACGCCTTCCTCATCCGAATGACCGAGGATCGCTTCGAGGAGGTCATCAACGCCAACCTCACCGGGGCGTTCCGCGTGGCCCAGCGGGCGTCGCGCAGCATGCAGCGCAAGCGGTTCGGCCGCATCATCTTCATCGGATCGGTGTCCGGGATGTGGGGCATCGGCAACCAGTCCAACTACGCGGCCGCCAAAGCCGGCCTGATCGGCATGGCCCGCTCGATCTCCCGGGAGCTGTCCAAGGCCGGGGTGACCGCCAACGTGGTCGCCCCCGGCTACATCGACACCGAGATGACCCGCGCGCTGGACGAGCGGATCCAGGCGGGCGCACTGGAATTCATCCCGGCCAAGCGGGTCGGCACCGCCGAGGACGTCGCCGGGGCGGTCAGCTTCCTGGCATCCGAGGATGCGGGCTACATCGCCGGCGCGGTCATCCCGGTCGACGGCGGCATGGGCATGGGCCACTGAGTTCAACCACGAAGACATTAAGGACGGACATGGCAGGACTGCTCGACGGCAAACGGATTCTGGTCTCCGGGATCATCACCGACTCGTCGATCGCGTTTCACATCGCCAAGGCGGCCCAGGAGGCGGGAGCGCAGTTGGTGCTGACCGGGTTCGACCGGTTGCGCCTGATTCAGCGCATCGCCGACCGGCTGCCGGAGAAGGCCCCGCTGATCGAACTCGACGTGCAGAACGAGGAGCACCTCAACAGCCTCGCCGAGCGGGTCACCGCCGAGATCGGTGAGGGCAACAAGCTGGACGGCGTGGTGCACTCGATCGGCTTCATGCCGCAGACCGGGATGGGCATCAACCCGTTCTTCGACGCGCCGTATGAGGACGTCTCCAAGGGCATCCATATCTCCGCGTATTCGTATGCGTCGCTGGCCAAGGCGCTGTTGCCGATCATGAATCCCGGCGGGTCCATCGTCGGCATGGACTTCGACCCCAGCCGGGCCATGCCGGCCTACAACTGGATGACGGTGGCCAAGAGCGCGCTCGAATCGGTCAACCGGTTCGTCGCCCGCGAGGCGGGCAAGTTCGGGGTGCGCTCGAATCTCGTTGCAGCGGGCCCCATCCGAACGCTGGCGATGAGCGCGATCGTCGGCGGTGCGCTCGGTGAGGAGGCCGGCGCCCAGATGCAGCTGCTGGAAGAGGGCTGGGACCAGCGCGCGCCGATCGGCTGGAACATGAAAGACCCCACACCGGTCGCCAAGACGGTGTGCGCCCTGCTCTCGGACTGGCTGCCGGCCACCACCGGCACCATCATTTTCGCCGACGGCGGCGCCAGCACGCAGTTACTCTAGGCTGCAATGGATTTCGATGCCGTCCTGCTGCTGTCCTTCGGCGGGCCGGAGGGGCCCGAGCAGGTGCGGCCGTTCCTGGAGAACGTCACCCGCGGGCGCAACGTGCCGCCCGAACGCCTGGACGACGTCGCAGAGCACTACCTGCATTTCGGTGGGGTGTCACCGATCAATGGGATCAACCGCGCCCTGATCACCGAGCTCCGGGCGGAACTGGATCTACCGATCTACTTCGGCAACCGCAACTGGGATCCCTACGTCGAAGACGCGGTTGCGGCCATGCGCGACAACGGTGTTCGGCGGGCCGCGGTGTTCACCACGTCGGCGTGGAGCGGCTACTCCGGCTGCACGCAGTACACCGAAGACATCGCCCGGGCGCGCAGCGCCGCCGGACCCGGCGCGCCCGAGCTGGTCAAGCTGCGGCGATATTTCGACCACCCGCTCTTCGTCGAGATGTTCGCCGGTGCCGTCGCGGACGCGGCGCGGAGCGTGCCCGATGGCGCACGCCTGGTGTTCACCGCCCATTCGGTTCCGGTGGCCGCTGACCAGCGCCTCGGCCCGAGGCTCTACAGCCGTCAAGTCGCCTATGCCACAAGGCTTGTCGCGGCCGCGGCGGGTTATTCCGATTTCGATCTGGCCTGGCAGTCGCGTTCGGGCCCACCGCAGGTGCCGTGGCTGGAGCCCAGCGTCGAGGACCATCTCACGGCGCTGGCCGCGGCGGGCACCGAGGCCGTCATCGTCTGCCCGATCGGGTTCGTCGCCGACCACATCGAGGTGGTCTGGGATCTCGACGAGGAGTTGCGCGCCCAAGCCGACGCGGCGGGGCTGGTGTTCGCCAGGGCCGCCACACCCAATGCCGATCGCCGATTCGCCCGGCTGGCCGCCGATCTCATCGATGAACTGCGCACCGGCCGGGAGCCGGCCCGGGTGGCCGGCCCCGACCCGGTGCCCGGTTGTCTGGCCAGCGTCGACGGCGCGCCGTGCCGTCCGCCGCATTGCGTCGCGTCCGAATTCGGCTAGTCAGCCCCACGCCGAGTGCAAGATCGCGGTGACGGCCGCCATCCGCGCCGAACGCACCACTCCGGTCAGCGGCCGCAGCGCGTCGCTGGCGATTTGGGCCTCGGAAGAGGATTGGGTGCCAAACGGCTCCGGACCGGCGACGACCGGAGCGGTGAACCGCTCGGGGGAGTCGGGTGATCGACTGAGTCCGGCGCTGACCGCGATGATGGCGTCGACGTGCGCCGCGTTCTCCAGCACCCGCAGCGCCCGGGTCGGCGCGTGTTCGGGAACCCGGTGCTGCCGTGTGGATTCCAGCAATTGCTCGACGAGTCCCCGCGGATCGTCGATGTCGGCCGCGGCCGTTCCCAGCCCGATGGCGCCAAGCGCGTCGGCGGCCGACCGCACGGCCGACCGCAGTTGGTATTCCGCGTCGCCGAGCTCGTAGTGGTCGAGAACCGGCGCGCCCGGCAGCGAGTACACCGTCCAGGACAATGCGCACAGTTCAGGGAAGTCCTCCGGCTCTTCGTCGTAGGAGAACTCGGGGACCAGCCCGACGGCGGTGGCGGGATCGTGTGGGTTGGCGATGATGATCGCCTCACCCGCGGCCAGGGCGTCGCGCTCGAACTGTGTTCCCGGGGCAAGCCCGCGCACGTCGCCGGGCACGGGCAAAAGCATGTTGATCGTCCCGCGCAACCGGCCCGGGCCGTCCGGAGTGGGCGCCGACCGGCCGACCGCGGCGCGCAGCGTCTGCAGCAGCGTCACCGTTCCGGCGTCGTGCACATCGGGCCACGGCAGCCCGGTGTGACCGGCGGCGACCGCATCATACGCGGTGACCGATTGCTTTGGCGCCCATACCGATAACGCGTCCAAGACGTCGTCGGGCGCGGCCTTGCCTGCGAGCCAGGCGTTGGCCCACAAGGACAGCGAGACACTGGGACACCACACGATTCCGCAGTGTAGTTGTTTTGCCCGGCAAAGGCGGATCACGCGTATTCTGGCCGCATGCACGCCGCGGTGCTTTGGCTAATATTCGCGCTGGTGCTTGCCGGTGCGGAGGCGCTCACCGGCCATATGTTTTTGGTGATGCTCGGCGGCGGTGCGCTGGCCGCCGCAATCACAAGCTGGCTGACGGACTGGCCCGGCTGGGCGGACGGGATCGTGTTCCTCGTCGTCTCCGTCCTGTTGCTGGTGCTGGTCCGGCCCGCGCTGCGGCGACGACTGACACCCCCGCCCGCGACGCAACTGGGCATCGAGGCGCTGCAGGGTAAAAACGCGCTGGTGCTCGAGCGGATCTCCCGCGACGATGGGCGGGTGAAGCTCGACGGCGAGGTGTGGACCGCGCGTCCGCTCAACGAGGGGGATGTCTACGAACCGGGGGAGTCGGTGACCGTCTTGCAGATCGACGGCGCCACGGCGGTGGTCTTCAAGAGCGGTCCATAACGGCCGTGCGAGGACGTCGCCAGAGACCCTGGTAGAGAAAGGAACTGCCGTGCAAGGTGCGGTTGCTGGTTTGGTGTTGTTGGTCGTCCTGGTGATATTCGCCATTGTCGTGGTCGCCAAGTCGGTGGCCCTGATACCGCAGGCGGAGGCCGCGGTGATCGAGCGGCTGGGTCGATACAGCCGGACGGTCAGTGGTCAGTTGACGTTGTTGGTGCCGTTCATCGACCGGGTCCGCGCGCGGGTGGACCTCCGTGAGCGGGTGGTGTCATTCCCGCCGCAGCCGGTGATCACCGAGGACAACCTGACCCTCAACATCGACACCGTGGTCTACTTCCAGGTCACCGTCCCGCAGGCGGCCGTCTACGAGATCAGCAACTACATCGTCGGCGTCGAGCAGCTCACCACCACGACTCTGCGCAACGTGGTGGGCGGCATGACGCTCGAGCAGACGCTGACCTCACGCGATCAGATCAACGGTCAATTGCGCGGCGTGCTCGACGAGGCGACCGGCCGGTGGGGCCTGCGGGTCGCCCGGGTCGAGTTGCGCAGCATCGACCCGCCGCCGTCCATCCAGGCGTCGATGGAAAAGCAGATGAAGGCCGACCGCGAGAAGCGGGCGATGATCCTCACCGCCGAAGGGAACCGGCAGGCCGCGATCACACAGGCCGAAGGCGCCAAGCAGGCGCAGATCCTGGCCGCCGAGGGTGCCAAGCAGGCCGCGATCCTGGCCGCCGAGGCCGACCGGCAGTCCCGCATGCTGCGCGCGCAGGGTGAGCGCGCCGCGGCGTACCTGCGGGCACAGGGGCAGGCCAAGGCCATCGAGAAGACGTTCGCCGCGATCAAGGCCGGCAGGCCCACCCCGGAGATGCTGGCCTACCAGTACCTGCAGACCCTCCCGGAGATGGCGCGCGGTGACGCCAACAAGGTGTGGGTGGTGCCGAGCGACTTCAACGCGGCGCTGCAGGGGTTCACCAGAATGCTGGGCACCCCGGGTCAGGACGGAGTGTTCCGGTTCGAGCCCTCCCCGGTCGACGACACACCTCAACACGCCGCCGAATCGGATGACGCGGAGATCGCCGACTGGTTCTCCACCGAGACCGATCCCGCGATCGCCCAGGCGGTGGCCAAGGCCGAAGCGAGCGCCCGCCAACCGGTGGACGGCACGCCGCCGCAACTGGCCCAATAGGATTGCCCGATGAGCCTTTTCACTTCGCCGAAGACCTACGTGGCGCTCGGCGCCTTCCACGCCGTGGACGCCGTCTTGTGCGGCGTCCAGGTGGCGCCCATCAGGAAGGTTCTCGATGACGTCGGGTTGCCGGAGAACGTTCGGCCGGTGCTGCCGGCGGTGAAGGGGGCAGCCGCCGTGGGCCTGCTGTCGGTCACCCGGTTCCCCGTCCTGGCGCGGGTGACGACGTTGATGCTGACGGTCTATTTCGTCTTGGCGCTCGGCGCGCACATCCGGGTGCGCGACAAGGTCGTCAACGCCCTCCCCGCGGCGATGTTCCTGGCCACGTTCGCCGTGATGACGGCGAAGGGGCCCGACCGCAACTAGTCGAGGCGCAACTCGACCAGCGGCAGCGGTGTGTCGGTCTCGGTGATCGGAAGCCCGAGCGTTTCCTCCAGGACCGGCCGCATCTGTTCCCAGGCCTTGCGATGACGGCTGACGTAGGCGGCCAGCGCGCGGTCGGCCTCCTGTTGGTCGAGGATGCGCGCGATGGCGCGCCGGGGCGCGCGGCTGCCGGCGTAGACACGGACCCGCGGGTTGGCCTCGATGTTGCGGAACCACTGCGCCTTTCGGCCGAAACCGGAGGCGACGACGTAGGTCTCCGGTGCGGGGTGACCGACCACCTCCAGCACCACGTAGCGCGGCGCGCCGGATTTGCGGCCAATGTGCTCGAGCATCAGCAAGCGCGAGCCGAACAGCGCGCCGGCGCGGGCCTTATAGAGCCAGACGGGTGCGCGCATGAGTCGACGCGAGCGCAGCAGGCGCGCGCCGGCGCTGGCGAAAAGGGTTGTGCTGGACACCTTTACCTCCATTTCTCGGTCAACCGCTGCTGAGTCCGTCGCGATAGATCGCAAACACCTCGCCGGCCCACCGCCGCATTCCCGCATCCGAGAGCGGATCCATGCCGAGGACTTCGGTCAGGCGGGGGCGCAGCGTCAGCACCGCGAGGTCATTGACGAGTAGGAACGCCGCGCGCGCCTCGGCGTCCGCGCCGGGGCTGGCCGTTCCGGCCGCAACCATCGCGTCCAGAGTGGCGCGGCTGAGCCGGAAGAGCCGGTCGAACAACGCCGAGCCCGCGCGGCCCCCGGTGATCAACAGCCGGCTCAGGTACGCCGGGATCGCCGAGTCGGGGGGCAGGTAGGTGGCCAGGCCGTCGAGCAGGCTCGGCACCGCGGTGGGCTCGAGCCCAACCATGGCGGTCTGCTCGGTCATCCGGGTCAGCAACGCTTCGAAGGTCGCGACGACGTGACTGTCGACGACCTCGATCAGCCCGTCCTTCGAGCCATAGTGCCTGATGAGCAGGGCCGGTGAGACGCCCGCCGCGGTCGCGATGTCGCGCAGGGTGACCGCGTCGGGGCCACGCTCGGCGATCAGTCTCAGCGCTTCGTCCCGGATCCGCGCTCTGGCAGTGCGGTCGTCCGGCAGTGGTGAATGCACGTTTACAATTGTAAACGAACGTTTACATGGTCAGCCAGCCGCTGCCCTTTGACCTCAGGCGTGCGGTGCCGGCGGCAGCGGGCGAGACGGCCGCCGCCGCCACGATTTGATGGATCGTGACGGCGGCGGACCGGTCAGCTGTGCGGGGACGGTTGCCCCGGCGGGGAGGTCTCACCGGGAGGCCAGGGTCCATGCGGTGGCGCGGGCGGCCCGGGCGGGCCGGGCGGCGGCGCAAACCCGAAACCGCCCATCGGACCGCCCATCGGCGGGGGCGGCGGCGGTCCGTGCTGCAGCGCCATCATCGGCGGTGGCCCGGGCGGTAGCGGCGGCCCGGGCGGTCCGGGCGGTCCGGCGCTGATTATCCAGGCGAAGGCGATCGCCGCGATGGTGCCCGCCGCGCCGATCATCGCGCCAGCTACCCCGACTCCGACCACCACGCCGGTGGAGTGCCGGCGGGGCTCGCGTGGGGGATGGGCGGCCGGCGGCGGCGCGGGTGGATGGGTATCGATCTCATCGTTTGTGGTCATGGCACCGGACGGTAGGAGGCGGAACTGAAGTGGACCTGAAGAAACTTGTGTCCCGTGAGTCACTCGTGTCACCAGCGAAGGTGCGCGGCGTTCTGCCCGCCTCACAGCGACATTGCTAGGACCCCGCCCGGGGAGCGGGCATGTCGCTGCGGTGACCCAAGGGTCCGCGCGACCGCTTCAGGTTGGTTTCAGAACGTGCGCCGACAATGGGAGGCATGACGAACGGACCCCGGGCCGCCGCCGGCCACTTCAGCGTCGGCGCGCCCCGGGTCCTGGTGGTCGAGGACTCCGAGACGATTCGCGAGATGGTCAGCGAGGCGCTCACCGACGTCGGCTACCACACCGTCGGTCGCTGTGACGGCGACGGGCTCGAGGAGGCGCTGGACGGCCTGCGGCCGGACCTGGTGGTGCTCGACGTCATGCTGCCGGGGCGCGATGGCTTCGACCTCATCGATGTCATCCGCGACTGGGGCGATGTCGGGATCGTCCTGATCACGGCTCGCGACGGCCTGGAAGATCGGCTGCGCGGGCTGGACGGCGGGGCCGACGACTATGTGATCAAACCGTTCGAGCTGGCCGAACTGGTGTCACGGGTCGGCGCGGTGTTGCGCCGGCGCGGACGGCTGCCGAAAGTCGTTCAACTCGGCGACCTGATGCTCGACGCCGACGCCGGCGTGGCCGCGCGCAACGGTTGTCGCCTCGACCTGACGGCAACCGAGCTGCGGCTGCTGTCCTTCCTCGCGGAGCAGCGCGGCCGCATCGTCAGTGCCGGCCAGATCCTGAACGCCGTGTGGGGGTACGACGCCTACGACCCCAACCTGGTCCAAGTGCACGTGAGCGGCTTGCGGCGCAAGCTCGAAGCCCACGGGCCGCGGATACTGCACACCGTGCGCGGCATCGGCTACCGGCTGCAACCCCAGCGATCATGACGACGCGGACCCCCTCCCTGCAGCGCCGGGTGACGCTCGTGGTGGTGGCGCTGCTGGCCCTGCTGCTGGTGGTGCTCGGCGTCACCATCGACGTCAGCCTGGGCGTCATCGCCCGCCGGAACCTGCACGACCGGCTGCTCGCGGCGGCGTCGCGCGCCGAGGCGCTGGACGCCGCGCACACCTCACCCGATCTGCTCGCCGCCGAACTCAACGGCGGCGGGGTGCGCGCGCTGCTGGTCACCGCCGACGGCGCCGCCTACGGCGACCGCGGCATCAGCCCCGATACCGTCGCCGGTCCGGTGGCCCCGCCGCCCTTTCCACCCCCGCCGGCACCGCCGCCATGGGAACCCGGGCCGAATGTCCCACCGCCCTGGCCACCGCCGTCAACCGGTCCAGCGGGCGCAGCGCCACCCGGCTGACCGCCACCAACAACAGTGCGGCGACAGCCAGCGTCGCCACGCCCGCCCCGACCATCAGCAGCCGCAACTGGTGCGTCACCTGCGTGGTTTGGGTCGTGTCGGCGACCAGGATCACCCGGGCGCCGTCCGGCAACGGACGCACCATGGCCGTCGCGCTGACATCCGGTAGGGGCGGGGGCGGTGGTGGTCCGTGCTGCAGCGCCATCATCGGCGGTGGCCCGGGCGGTAGCGGCGGCCCGGGCGGTCC
>NZ_LZKH01000091.1:0-584 GCF_001672745.1 Mycobacterium sp. E1386 | reverse complement strand
GCGCCGGCGCCAGCGGACCGGTGGCGATCGAAAGAGCCGCCACCGCAACGGCGACGGCCAGGCCGGCAATCGGCCACTTACGAAGATTCATGCGGCAGATTTTCACATATTCCGGCGTGTGCCACCGCGCCGCTAAGCTCCCCCACTGTGGCCGATTGCCGGCCTGGCCGTCGCCGTTGCGGTGGCGGCTCTTTCGATCGCCACCGGTCCGCTGGCGCCGGCGCGGGCCGACGGATGTCCCGACGTTCAGCTCATCTTCGCCCGCGGCACCGCCGAGCCGCCCGGTCTCGGGGTCGCCGGAGACGCGCTGCTCGCCGCGCTGCAGCCGGCCCTCGGCTCGCGCAGCGTCGACGCGTACGCGGTGAACTACCCGGCCAGCTACAACTTCCTGCAAACCGCGGACGGCGCCAACGACGCCCGCGATCACATCGCGGAGATGGCCGACCAGTGCCCGGCGACGAAGCTGGTGCTCGGCGGTTTCTCGCAGGGCGCCGCCGCGGTGTCGATGCTGGCCGGGGTGCCGCCGCTGGGTGAGCGCATCGGCAACTTCGGGTCGGCTCCCGCGCTGGACCCGGGGCTGGCCA
>NZ_LZKH01000090.1:0-6591 GCF_001672745.1 Mycobacterium sp. E1386 | reverse complement strand
GGCGTCGACGCCGTGGTGGTGCCGGGAGGTTTCTCCTATGGCGACTACCTGCGGGCCGGGGCAATCGCGAGGTTCGCCCCCGTGATGGGCGAGGTGGTGGCCGCCGCGAACCGCGGCATGCCAGTGTTGGGCATTTGCAACGGTTTTCAGGTGCTGTGTGAGGCCGGCCTGCTGCCCGGGGCCCTCACCCGCAACGTCGGTCTGCACTTCGTCTGCCGCGATGTGTGGCTACGGGTGGCGTCGATCTCGACGGCCTGGACGTCGCGTTTCGAGTGGGGCGCTGAGCTGCTCGTGCCGCTGAAGTCCGGCGAGGGCCGCTACGTGGCCCCCGACGATGTGCTCGACGAGCTGGAAGGGGAGGGCCGGGTGGTGTTCCGCTACCTCGACAATCCCAACGGCTCCCTGCACGACATCGCCGGAGTCAGCTCCGCCAACGGCCGTGTCGTCGGGTTGATGCCGCACCCTGAGCACGCCATCGAAGCGTTGACGGGCCCCTCCGACGACGGCTTGGGCCTGTTCTATTCGGCGCTGGACGCGGTGCTTTCGGTTTAGGCGGAAACCCCTGCGGCTGACCGTAATTCGTCGAATGCCGCGCTGATGGCGTCGGTCGCTTCGTGTGGGTCGTCGAACGTCTGGTCGTCGGTGAGCACGGCGACGCCGAGCTGGTCGACATAGCTCCACACCGTGATGTTGACCGGGGCGCCCGGCGACAGCACCCCGGTCGAGTAAATCTCGCTGACCGCCGCGCTGACTATGCCGGGGTCCTGTGCGGGGCCTTACCGTCGCGGGGATCAGCCGGCGTCGCGCAGCAATGGATGCGCCGTCGGCAGGTCCACCGCCGGAGTCAAGTCGTCGAAGAGGTCGGTCGCGTCGGCGATCGTGCGGTCGACGAAGGCGGCGAAGTCGTCGAAGGAAACGTTCTGCCGGATCCAGTGCGACCTGCGCGCCACCAGACCGATCCGCTGTGGATCGGACGAGCCGTGCACGATCGCGGTGACTTCGCGTTCCTGACGGTTCCAGGTGTCAGAGAAGTGCACCAGCCATGGGCGCTCGGTGGCGGCGAAGTAGCACCCCGGAGTCACGCGAATGATCAGCACGTCGCCATGCTCGGGGGAGATCTCGAGGTGGACGTGCAGGCGCCTCGCGGCGGACGCGCGGGCACCGGTGACGAAGAAGTATTCACCGTCGTGGTGGCCACGGAAATAGCGTCGCCCGCGGGTGCGCAGGTAACATTCGACCAGGTTCGCGCACGTGGGCTCGTTCGTCATGAAAACATGCTGCGGCCAGTGGCTTTGCGGATGCTGGGAGACAAGCCATGAACCACCGAAGAATCTGTTGAGAATTGGCTGAGTCACGTCAGCGCCGCTCGACAATCCCCGCACCGGGCGCCGGCATGGTCCGGGGCAGCGTCACCGAAAACCGGTACCGCTCGGGACGATAGTGGAACTCCACGACCTCCAGCGGCTTGCCGTCATTGCCGTAGCTGACGCGTTCGAGCACGAGCACGGGAGAGCCCAACGGCAGATTCAATGCGCCGGCTACCTCGACGGAGGCCCCCGCGGCGTGGATCTCATAGGTGGCCCGGGCGACGGGGGTGCCCAGTCGCCGCTCCCACATCGTGTAGGTGCTTTCCATCGCTCGCGCGGGTTGCGTGTCGGACGCGCTCGACAGCAGCGGCTCGACGGCCTTGCCGAGTCCCGGCGGCAGGTAGGCGATCATCAGCGCGAGGGGCACGTCCCCGTCGCGGAAGCGTCGGTAGATGCACAGAACCCTGGACAAGCCCAACGTTTCGGCTACTCGTTGCGGGGGCTCACCGACGCGATGGGACAGCACGTCCACATGCGGAGTGATCCCAGAGCCGGCCAAGACCTCGGTGATCGTGCGCACGCCGGAGCCCAGTTCTTGTCTTACCGGGTTGGTGACGAAAGTGCCCAGACCCTGGCGCCGAACCAGCCAGCCCTGGCGCTCGAGCAGTCCGACCGCCGCTCGCACGGTTACCCGGCTCAGGCCGGAGCGTTCGATCAGCTCCCGCTCGCTGGGCAGGCGTCCGCCGCGGGGCACCCGCTGCTTGATGATAGCGGCCTTGAGCGCTTCGGCGAGCTGGGTGCTCGCTGGCACGCTGCCGCGCCTGACCCGCAGATCGGCGGACTCGAGGTCGAGCGACGGGCCGGTCATAAGACGTATTAAAACGTCTGGTGAGTGGGGCGTAAAGGCCGCCGGCCGTTCCGTCGCCGCCCTACGAGCGACAACAGCCGTCGGATTACTCTGGCGCCGAGCAAATTTCGGCTGCACACCACAGGAGGTTGACCGTGGGATTCGCGGTGGAACGGATCGATCATGTCGTGCTGAACTGCACAGACGTCGAGGCCACCGCCGCGTGGTACGAGCGGGTTCTGGGCATGCGGCGAGAGACGTACGGTCCCTCAGGCCGGATCGCCCTGCGCTTCGGGGAGCAGAAACTCAACCTGCGGCCGGTCGGGGCGCTGGCCGACGACCCAGAGTGGACCACCGCGTCGGTCGAGGCCGCCGGTTCCGAAGACTTGTGCTTCATCACCCGCAGCGGCCCGGATGAGGTGCGCGCCCACCTCGCCGACTGCGGCGTGCAGATCGTTGCGGGACCGGTCACCAGAACCGGAGCCTTGGGCCCGATGACTTCACACTACTGCCGCGACATCGACGGGAATCTCGTCGAAATCGCAGTCTATTGAAGCGGATACAACGCCGGTAGATTCACCACGATCGCCTGATTGGACGATACGGTCGACGGCATCGCGTGTGTCTCGCCCATCCAGAGCTTCTCGGCTCCGACCGACGCGCCGCTGAGCGCGGCGAAGCGACGGAGTCCGTCCGATTGCGCGGTGTCGGAACTGATGTCCGATGCCCTGACGTGGTGCACCTTGTTATGGGTGGCTTCCGCTGTTGTCTCGCCGAAATCGGGATGGAATCCGTCTGCGGTGGCCATGCGTCAACTATGGTCCGACGCATCCCGATACGCCTCGAGGAGTCGCAGCCACAGCTCGCTGACCGTGGGGAAGCAGGGCACGGCGTGCCACAACCGCTCGATGGGCACCTGGCCGGCGACGGCGATGGTTGCGGAGTGCAGCATTTCGGTGACCCCGGGCCCAACCAGCGTGACCCCGAGCAAGTGCCCGCGGTCGAGGTCCACCACCATCCGCGCCCGGCCGGTGTACCCGTCGGCATAAAGCTTGGCCCCCATCACCACATCGCCGATCTGCACGTCGACCGTCCGTATCCGGTGCCCGGCCCGCTCGGCCTGCCGGGCCGTCAGGCCGACCGCGGCGGCTTCGGGGGTGGTGAAGAAGGCTTGCGGCACGGCGTGATGGTCGGCGGTGGTTGCATGCCGGCCCCACGGTGCGGTGTCCAACGGGGTACCCGCCGCGCGCGCTCCGATCGCCGCTCCAGCCACGCGGCCCTGATATTTCCCCTGATGGGTCAGCAGGGCCCGGTGATTGACGTCGCCCGCGGCGTATAGCCAGCCATCTTCTATCGCCCGCACTTGGCAGGTGTCATCGACCTCGAGCCAGTCGCCGGGTGCCAGCCCGACGGTGTGCAGACCGATGTCGTCGGTGAGCGGTGCGCGGCCCGTTGCGAAAAGCACTTCGCTGACTTCTATTTCGGAGTCATCGTCCAATTCGAGGGTCACCACTCCGCCGTCGGGCCGGCGCAGCGCGCGGACCGATACGCCGATGCGCACATCCACGCCGGCATCGGCGAGGCCACGGCCGATGAGTTCACCCACGAAAGGCTCCATCCGGGGGAGGAGGCCCTGCCCCCGCGCGAGGAGGGTCACCTGAGATCCCAATCCCCGCCACGCAGTCGCCATTTCGACGCCTACGCCACCGCCTCCCACCACAGCGAGCCGCTCGGGGACGGAGCCGCTGTCGGTGGCTTGGCGGTTGGTCCACGGCTTGGCTTCGTCGATGCCGGGCACGTCGGGTAGGGCGGACCGGCTTCCAGTGCAGATCACGACTGCGTGCCGCGCTGTCAGCACGGAGGTGGCTCCGTCAGACGCGGTGACCGCGACTCGTCGGGGGCCATCCAACCGGCCATGGCCGCGTACCAGGGTGGCCCCGATTCCGCTTACCCAATCGGCCTGGCCGGCGTCGTCCCAGTTGCTGACATAGCGGTTGCGGCGGCCGAAGACCCCCGCAACGCTGATGGGCCCGCTGACCGCCTCGCGGGCGCCGTCGACGTGGCGGGCTTCCGATACGGCAATCACCGGACGCAGCAGGGCTTTGCTGGGCACGCACGCCCAGTAGGAACACTCGCCGCCGACGAGTTCACGCTCGACCAGAGCGACGCTCAGCCCCGCCGCCTGGGCGCTCTCTGCAGCGTTCTGCCCGACCGGCCCGGCACCGAGCACGATGACGTCGTAGCCGGTTTCCTCGTGTGCTGCCATGGTCCGTGGTCCTCCCCCGGGTTGTCCTCAGTTCGCGATGAGCTTCGTGGCCAACTCGCGCAAGTCACCCACCACGAGGTTCGGCTGGGGCATCCCGTCGACCGGCAGCGGCGGATTGCCGGGTCGGGTAATGAGCGCAGCGCTGAAGCCGACCTTCTGGGCGCCGAGGGTGTCCCAGACGTGCGCGGCCACCATCATGCAGTCGGCCGGTGCCACCCCGACCGTCTCGCACGCGTATCGGTATACGGCGGGCGCGGGCTTGAAGGCGCGGCAGGCATCGACGCTCAGTTGTAGTTCGAAGAATTCGCCCAGCCCGGAGCTCTGCAGCGCCGTCGGCCCGTCCGGGTTCGGCGGCGAATTGGTCAGGGTCACAAGGCGAAAGCCGTTGTCCTGCAACCTCGCGAGCCCTTCGGCCGCGTCCGGGTGTGCCGGCATGGTGAGCAGGCCGGTCTTCAGGCGGTGCAGGTCATCGTCGGAGACGTCGACGCGGTGCACATCGCCGACCATGCGCAGCACGCCTTGCGCGAGCGTGGAGAAGTTGACGTAGCTGTCCGCCAATGTCGCGGACATCGAGTACATGATCAGCTGGGCGAACCACTCACGAAGCACCCGTTTATCATCGAACAGGTCGGTGAAAAGCGGTGCGAGAGAGTCGATATCGACCAGTGTCTCGTTGACGTCGAAAACCAGGACGGACGGTGTGCGCATGGTCAGGCCTCGATCTTCCGCAATGTGGGCACGTCCGGCCGTAAGTACCCGATCAAGCACAGGCAAATCAAAGCCATCCCGAGCAACGGCAACCAAAGTGCGACCACCCCCGCCGTTGTGAAGACGCCCATCGTTATGAATGACCGCATCCGCAACAGTCGGCGCATCCGGTCCGTGAGGTCTTCATGGGCCCGCCGGTCAACCACCTCCCGGCATAGCGCGAGATAGGTGATGTTGACGAGAACGAACACGAACGCGTACAAGGCCACGGGCTCAGCGGCCAGTCTGCTGTCGGCGATCCACTCGGTGGTTATCGGTATGAGCGACACCGAAAACAAGTGCGCGAAATTCGACCACACCAGCCGCGGCGTGGCCAGCTCCGCGTAGCTGAACAAGTGATGATGGTTGACCCACACGATCGCGATGAACAGGTAGCTGACCACATAGCTCAGGCCGGTGGGCCACAGCGGTAGCAGGGCGCTGAAGCTGTGCGCGGCCGGCGGTTTGAGCTCTAGCACCAGGATCGTGATGATGACAGCGAACACACCGTCCGAGAACGCTTCCACCCGGCCCGGACTGGATTTCCTCGCAACCACGACGCCTCCTCAGGCCGGAAGGGGCGAGAGTCCGATCGGCCCCTGTGCTAAAGCGGCGTAGCTCACCGCATCACCACGACCATCTTGCCGCCAGCGTCCCCGGCTTCCATCATTCGGTGCGCCTCACGGATCTCGTCGAAGGAGAAGACGCGAGATGGCTTGGCCTCCAGAGCGCCCTCGGCGGCCTGCCGCGCGATATCTTGCAGAGGGACGTCCGACAGCGGGAATCCCGGAGTCCCAAAGACGAAGCTGCCGAAGAAGTTCCAGTTGACACCGCTCGCCATGCGCAGCAGTGGATTGAAATCTCCGATCGGGTCGAGCCCGCCCAGCCAGCCCGCCAAGCAGGCCGTTCCACCGCGGCGCAGCATGTCGAGGGAGTCCAGGATGGTGCTGTTGCCGACCAGGTCCAGGACCGCGTCCACCTGCTTGGCCTCGGGGAGGTGCTCGGCCAGGTCACCTCTCTCCAATTCGACGCGCGACGCGCCCAGCTTCTCCAGCATGGGAAACCGGCCACGAGTCCGCGCGGTGGCGATGACGCGCGCACCGGTGGCGACGGCCATCTTCAGTGCGGCCTGGCCCAACGACGATGTCGCGCCGCGCAACACCAGCGTCTGGCCGGCTTTCAAGTTGAGGTTGCGGAAGAGGCATGTCCAAGCGACCGCGTAGGTTTCGGGCAGCGCGGCCAAATCCGACCATGGCAGCTCGGATTCGATGAGGGCGACGTTCGCCGCGCGTACGCGGGTGTATTGCGCGTAGCTACCGTTGATGGTTCGGCCCAGACCACCCATCAGCGCCGCCACCTTGGCGCCCACCGGGAATTCGCCGCCCGGGCATGAGTCGACGACGCCGACGCATTCGATGCCGCTG
>NZ_LZKH01000089.1:0-19864 GCF_001672745.1 Mycobacterium sp. E1386 | reverse complement strand
GGTCACCAAGAGCCAGGACCACAGCCTCGCCGTCTACCCGCGGGGCGAATTCGAGCAGCTTGCACGCCGGGCGAGCAAGGCCTCGCGGAGCAACCCCGACGCCCGGGCCTTCCTGCGCAACCTCGCCGCAGGCACCGACGAGCAGCATCCCGACGCGCAGGGGCGCATCACGCTCTCGGCCGACCACCGTCGCTACGCGAACCTGTCCAAGGACTGCGTGGTGATCGGAGCGGTCGATTACCTCGAGATCTGGGACGCGCAAGCCTGGCAGGACTACCAGCAGACCCACGAAGAGAACTTCTCCGCGGCCAGCGATGAAGCACTCGGCGACATCATCTGAGGCGCATGCCCGTGCAACGTGGCCTCTGCCCGAACCGGCCCTGGCGTACTTCCCCAACGCCAGGTTCGTGCCTTCGGACAGAGACCTCGATGCAGGGACATCTCGCCCGAACCGGGGAGGTGTTGCGGTGCTTGACGATTCACCGGACTTCGGACATGTGCCCGTCCTGCTGCACCGCTGCGTCGAACTGCTCACCCCCGCGCTGACCCGTCACGACGCCGACGGTTCGGGCGCGCTCCTTGTCGACGCCACCCTCGGCGCGGGCGGCCACGCCGAACGGTTCCTCACCGACCTGCCGGGCCTGCGGCTGATCGGCCTCGACCGCGATCCCAGCGCCCTGGACATCGCCCGGGCCCGGCTGGCGCGGTTCACCGACCGGATTACGTTGGTGCACAACCGCTACGACGGCCTCGCCGGCGCGCTGGTCGAATCCGGTTACGCCACAGTCGGATCGGTCGACGGGATGCTGTTCGACCTGGGTGTGTCATCCATGCAGCTCGACCGCGCCGAGCGCGGCTTTGCCTACGCCCAGGACGCGCCGCTGGACATGCGGATGGATCCCGAGTCGCCGTTGACGGCGGCCGACATTCTCAACACGTACGACGAAGCGGCGCTGGCGGACATCCTGCACCGCTACGGCGAAGAACGATTCGCGCGCCGGATCGCGGCACAGATCGTGCGCAGGCGCTCCCGCGCCCCCTTCACGTCGACCGCGGAATTGGTAGCCCTGCTCTACCACGCGATCCCGGCCCCGGCCCGGCGCACCGGCGGGCATCCGGCCAAACGGACCTTCCAGGCCCTGCGGATCGCCGTCAACGACGAACTGAACTCGCTGCGCAGCGCGATCCCGGCCGGGTTGGACGCGCTCACCGTCGGCGGACGCATGGTGGTGCTGGCCTACCAATCGCTGGAAGACCGGATCGTCAAACGGTTGTTCGCCGACGCGGTCGCCTCCCGCACTCCGGTGGATCTGCCGGTCGAGCTTCCCGGGCACGAGCCGCGATTCCGATCGCTGACGCACGGCGCCGAGCGTGCGGACGCCGAAGAGGTCGAACGCAATCCGCGCAGCGCCGCAGTCCGACTGCGAGCTGTGCAACGGGTCAAGCAGTCAACCGGAAAGGGCGACGCATGAAAGCAAAGCGCGAGACGCCGAATCGGCGCGGGGGGCGCGACGGTTCCGCCCGGCGGAGCAGGCGTTCGACGGCCGATCCCGGTCCGGCGCGCCGCCCCCGGCCCGGACGCGCCTCCGCGCCCACCCGCGAGACCCGCGCGCCGAAGTCCGGACCGCAGACCAGCCCGGTCGCCCGGCCGGTCGAGCGGCCGGCGCGGCCCAAGAGCACGAGCCAGGCCAAGGCCCGTGCCAAGGCGCGGAAAGCCAAAGCGCCCAAGGTCGTTCGTCCTCGGCTGAGCGAACGCTTGGCGGCCCGGCTGGCCGCGATCGACCTGCGGCCCCGCACCCTGGCGAGCAAGGTTCCGTTTGTCGTCTTGGTCATCGGTGCGCTGGGCCTGGGGCTGGGCCTCACGCTGTGGTTGTCCACGGACTCCGCCGAGCGCTCCTACAAGTTGAGCCACGCCCGCGAGAAGACCCGGCTGCTGCAACAGCAGAAGGAGGCGCTGGAACGCGATGTGCGCGAGGCGGAATCCGCCCCGGCACTGGCGGAGGCGGCCCGCAAACAGGGCATGATCCCGACCCGAGACACCGCGCATCTGGTCCAGGATCCGTCCGGCAACTGGGTGGTGGTCGGCACGCCCAAGCCGGCTGACGGTGTGCCGCCGCCGCCGTTGAACAGCAAGCTCCCCGATCAAGGCCCGCCGCAGCCGCCCGCGCCGCCGGCGCCCGCCGCGGAGGTCCCGGTCCGGTTGCAGCCCGACCCCGGGGCGCCCGCGCCGGCGAGATCCGGGCCCGAGGCGCTGCTGCGCGCCCCGGACGGCTCGTCGACGCTGGGCGGCCAGCACCTGGGACAGGCCGGGCCTGTGCTGCCGGCCGCGCCGGGAGCGCCGGTTGCGCCGGCCACCGGGCAAGTCCCGGCTGTGCTGCCGGCGCCGGGAGTGCCGGTGCCGGGGTTGCCCGCACCGGCGGGGCCCGCGCTCGCTCCGGCACCCGCCGAGGTGTCGATCCCGTTGGGCGGCTTGCCCATTCCGCCGCCCGGGCAGCTGCCCGCGCCGCTACCCGCGGAGGTGCCGGTGCCGGTGCAGCGGGGGGTTACCCCCGTCGCTCCGGTGGCTCCCGTCGTCCCCGCCGCTCCGGTGCTCGGGCCGCAGCCCGCGACGCCAGGTGCGCCCCGGTGAGCCGCGGCGACTCCTCACGCAACCGCCGGTCGCAGCCGACGCGCGGACCCCGCCTGGCGCAGGAAACCAAGGGGGTTCGCCAGCCGAAGCGGCGTGCGAAGCAGCAGGCCGACGACGTCCGGGAGCCGAAGCGGTTCCGGAAAGCCAAGGCGGCCAAGGACGCCAAGAATCCCCGTCCGGCCGACCGGACTGACGCGGTGGCGGCCGGGCACTCGGCGCGGGAGCGGCGCACCCGGCTCGTGCAGGCGGGCACCCGCGGCGCGTCGTTCGTCTTCCGGCATCGGGCCGGGAATGCGGCCATCGGGGCCTTGATCGTGGTGGCCGCGGTCCAGTTGTTCGTCCTGCAGGTGACCAACGCGCCGGCGCTGCGCGCTCAGGCGGCGGGCCAGCTCAAGGTCACCGACGTCGAGAAGGCGGTGCGCGGCAGCATCGTCGACCGCAATAAGGATCAGCTGGCGTTCACCACCGAATCGCGCGCACTGACGTTCCAGCCCAAGAGGATTCGCAAGCAATTGGAGGAGGCCAAGAGCAAGAACTCGGTGGCCCCCGATCCTCAGCAGCGCCTGCGGGATATCGCCAAGGAGGTCTCCACCCGGCTGGGCAACAAGCCGGACTCCGCGACCGTGCTGAAGAAGCTGCAAAGCGACGAGAACTTCGTTTATCTGGCGCGCGCCGTGGATCCGGCCGTCGCCAGCGCGATCTCCGACAAGTATCCGGAGGTCGGTTCGGAGCGACAGGATCTGCGCCAGTATCCGGGCGGGTCGTTGGCGGCCAACATCGTCGGCGGCATCGACTGGGACGGGCACGGGCTGCTGGGCCTGGAGGAGTCCCTGGACTCGGTGCTGTCCGGAACCGACGGCTCGGTCACGTATGACCGGGGATCCGACGGCGTCGTCATCCCCGGCAGCTACCGCAACCGGCACCGGGCGGTCAACGGTTCGATGGTGCAGCTGACCCTCGACGACGACATCCAGTTCTACGTCCAGCAGCAGGTCCAGCAGGCCAAGAATCTCTCTGGCGCGCACAATGTCTCGGCGGTCGTGCTGGACTCGAAGACCGGCGAAGTGCTGGCCATGGCCAACGACAACACCTTTGATCCGTCGCAGGACATCGGGCGTCAGGGGGACAAGCAGCTGGGCAACCTGGCGGTGTCCTCGCCGTTCGAGCCGGGCTCGGTGAACAAGGTCATCACCGCGTCGTCGGTGATCGAGTACGGCCTGTCCAACCCCGACGAGGTGCTGCAGGTGCCCGGGTCGATCCAGATGGGCGGGGTGCCCATCCACGACGCGTGGGACCACGGCGTGATGCCCTACACCACTACCGGCGTGTTCGGAAAGTCCTCCAACGTCGGCACTTTGATGCTCGCTCAGCGCGTCGGCCCGGAACGTTTCTACGACATGGTCCGCAAATTCGGTCTCGGGCAACGCACCAACGTGGGCCTGCCCGGCGAGAGCGCCGGGCTGGTGCCGCCAATCGACCAGTGGTCGGGCAGCACCTTTTCGAACCTACCGATCGGGCAAGGCCTTTCGATGACGCTGTTGCAGATGGCCGGCATGTACCAGACGATCGCCAACGACGGGGTGCGGATACCGCCGCGGATCGTCAAGGCCACCATCGCACCCGACGGCACCCGGACCGAAGAACCGCGTCCCGAAGGCGTGCGGGTGGTCTCGGCGCAGACGGCCCAGACCGTCCGCAACATGCTGCGCGCCGTCGTGCAACGCGACCCGATGGGTTACCAGCAGGGCACCGGACCCGCCGCCGCGGTGACCGGCTACCAGATGGCCGGCAAGACGGGTACCGCGCAGCAGATCAACCCGGCCTGCGGCTGCTATTACGACAACGTCTACTGGATCACTTTCGCCGGCATGGCCACCGTCGACAACCCGCGCTACGTCATCGGCATCATGATGGACAACCCGGATCGCAACGCGGACGGTACGCCGGGCCATTCGGCGGCCCCGCTGTTCCACAACATCGCCGGCTGGCTGATGCAGCGCGAGAACGTCCCGCTCTCGCCCGACCCCGGTCCGCCGCTGACGCTGCAGGCCACCTAGCGGCGATCGCGAGCCCGTCGTCCGTCGATTGTGCGGTGACGGCGTTGGGTGTGCGCTCGAGGCGGAATTCGGGCCCGAATCGCGTCCTCAACGCACACTCGGTTGACGAGCCCACCTGGGTGGCAGGTGCCGCTCGGTAGGGTGTCATGGCCGATCATGAGGACCACGCGCGTGGACGGGAGGTGTGCCGTGCCCACTGATTTGCGCCCCAGCGCCGGCGCTGGCACGCCCCTGCCCGCGCTGGCGGCCCAGGTCGGGGCGGTGCTCGCCGACCGCGGCGCGGCGGTGCCCGACGTGGCCGTCACCGGGGTGACGCTGCGCGGCCAGGACGTGCGGCCCGGCGACCTGTTCGCCGCGCTGCCGGGCGCCTCGACGCACGGGGCCCGCTACGCGGCCGAGGCGATCGAGAAGGGCGCCGTCGCGGTCCTGACCGACGCCGCCGGGGTCGCGGAGATGGGTGCGTCGGCATCGGCCGTCCCGACGCTCGTGCACCCGGCGCCCCGCAGCGTGCTCGGCGCCCTGGCCGCCACGGTGTACGGGCACCCGTCGGAGCGGACGACGGTGGTCGGGATCACCGGAACCTCCGGCAAGACCACCACGACGTATCTGGTCGAATCCGGGTTGCGCGCGGCCGCGCGCACGGCCGGGCTGATCGGCACCGTCGGCATCCGCATCGACGGCGCCGACGTTCCGAGCGCGCTGACCACCCCGGAGGCCCCCGCGCTGCAGGCCATGTTCGCGGCGATGGCCGAGCGCGGCGTCGACACCGTCGTCATGGAGGTGTCCAGCCACGCGCTGGCGCTGGGCCGGGTGGACGGCACCGGGTTCGCGGTGGGCGCTTTCACCAACCTGTCCCGCGACCACCTCGACTTTCACCCCACCATGGCGGACTACTTCGAGGCCAAGGCGAAGCTGTTCGATCCGGCGTCGCCGCTGCGGGCCCGCCGGGTCGTGGTCTGCGTCGACGACGACGCCGGGCGCGCCATGGCCGCCCGCGCCGGTGACGCGATCACCGTCAGCACCGGCGACCAGCCCGCGCACTGGCGCGCCATGGACGTGATCCCGCTGGGTGCCGGAGGGCAGCAGTTCACCGCGATCGATCCCGCCGGCGTGCGCCATCGGGTGGGCATTCGGCTGCCGGGGCATTACAACATCGCCAATTGCCTTGTCGCGCTGGCGATTTTGGATGCGGTGGGCGTGTCACCGGAGCAGGCGGCGCCGGGGCTGCTGGAAACCCGGGTGCCCGGTCGCATGGAAGACATCGACTGCGGCCAGGATTTCCTCGCGCTGGTCGACTACGCCCACAAGCCGGGCGCGCTGCGGGCGGTGCTGACCACCCTGGCGCGACCGGGGCGCCGGCTGGCGGTGGTGTTCGGCGCCGGCGGCGAGCGCGACCCGGGCAAGCGGGCGCCGATGGGCGCGACCGCGGCCGAGCTGGCCGACCTGGTCGTCGTCACCGACGACAACCCGCGCGGCGAGGACCCCGCCGCCATTCGCCGCGAGATCCTGGCCGGGGTGGCCGAGAGCCGCGGTGCGGCCGAGGTGGTCGAGATCGGCGACCGGCGCGCGGCGATCGAACACGCGGTGGCCTGGGCCGGGCCGGGCGACGTGGTCCTGGTGGCGGGCAAAGGCCACGAAACCGGCCAGCGCGCGGCGGGGGAGGTCCGTCCCTTCGACGATCGGGTGGAGCTGGCCCGGGCGCTGAAGGCGCGGCAATGATCGACCTGACCGTCGCGCAGGTCGCCGACATCGTGGGCGGAACGCTGGCCGACATCTCGCCGCAGGCCGCCGCGGGGCTCCGCGTCACCGGCACCGTCGAATTCGACTCGCGCGCCGTCGGTCCCGGCGGGCTGTTCCTCGCGCTGCCGGGGGCCCACGCCGACGGGCACGACTACGCGGGCGCGGCCGCGGCGGCCGGCGCGGTGGCCGTGCTGGCCGCCCGGCCGGTGGGGGTGCCGGCCATCGTGGTGCCTCCGGCGGCGGCCGCCCGCGCCGATGGCGGCCTGGCCGGGGTGCTCGAACACGACACCGACGGCTCGGGCGCGGCGGTGCTGGCCGCGCTGGCCAAGTTGGCCAAGGCGGTGGCCGCGGAGCTGGTCGCCGGCGGCCTGACCATCGTCGGCATCACGGGTTCGTCGGGGAAGACGTCGACCAAAGACCTCGTCAAAGCCGTGCTCGAGCCGCTGGGCGAGGTAATCGCCCCGCCCGGGTCGTTCAACAACGAGCTCGGACATCCCTGGACCGTGTTGCGCGCGACGCGGGACACCGACTACCTGGTCCTCGAGATGTCGGCCCGCCATCCCGGCAATATCGCCGCGCTGGCGGAGATCGCCCCGCCGACGATCGGGGTGGTGCTCAACGTCGGCACCGCCCACTTGGGCGAGTTCGGCTCCCGGGAAGCCATCGCGCGCACCAAATCCGAACTGCCCCAAGCCGTTCCGTCGTCCGGAGTGGTCGTCCTCAACGCCGACGACCCGATCGTGGCGGCGATGGCCGACGTCACCGAGGCGCGGGTGGTGCGGGTCGGCCGGTCCAGCCGCACCGATTCCGGTCCCAGCGACGTCTGGGCCGACGGAGTGTCGCTGGACGAACTGGCCAGGCCCCGCTTTACCCTGCACGCGATGGACAGCGCGGTCGAGGTGCGGCTGGGCGTGTACGGCGACCACCAGGTCGCCAACGCGCTGTGCGCCGCCGCCGTCGCGCTGCAATGCGGCGCCACCGTCGAGCAGGTCGCCGCCGCGCTGTCGCAAGCCGGGCCGGTGTCGCGGCACCGGATGCACGTGACCACCCGCGCGGACGGGGTCACGGTGATCGACGACGCCTACAACGCCAACCCCGACTCGATGCGCGCCGGGCTGCAGGCGCTGGCCTGGATCGCCCACGGCGCCGACGAAAAGCGCAGGAGCTGGGCGGTGCTCGGCGAAATGGCCGAGCTCGGCGACGACGCGGTGGCCGAACACGATCGCATCGGCCGGCTGGCGGTGCGCTTAGATGTGTCTCGACTTGTCGTCGTGGGAAGTGGGAGGTCGATGAGCGCCATGCACCACGGAGCGGTCATGGAGGGCTCGTGGGGAGCTTCCGGTGATCGGGGGGCCGTCAACGTGGCCGACGCCGACGCCGCGCTCGCGTTGCTGCGCGCCGAAGTCCGGCCCGGCGACGTGATCCTGGTCAAGGCCTCCAACGCGGCCGGGCTGGGCGCGCTGGCGGACGCGCTCGTGACCGAGGGCGGGACGGGCGCGTGAGGCAGATCCTGATCGCCGTGGCCGTCGCGCTTGCCGTGTCAATCCTGTTGACCCCCGCGCTGATTCGATTGTTCACCCGGCAAGGCTTCGGCCATCACACCCGCGAGGACGGCCCGCCCAGCCATCACGCCAAGCGCGGCACGCCGTCGATGGGCGGGGTGGCGATCCTGGCCGGCATCTGGGCGGGATACCTCGGGACGCACCTGGCCGGGCTGGCGTTCGACGGCGAGGGCGTTTCCGCGTCGGGCCTGCTGGTGCTGGGCCTGGCGACCGTGCTCGGTGGCGTCGGCTTCCTCGACGACCTGATCAAGGTTCGCCGGTCGCGCAACCTCGGGTTGAACAAGACGACGAAAACCATCGGGCAGGTCGCCGCCGCGGTGCTGTTCGGCGTGCTGGTGTTGCGGTTCCGCAATGGCAGCGGGTTGACACCGGCCAGCTCGGACCTGTCCTACGTGCGCGAAATCGCCACGGTCACTTTGGCTCCGGGGCTGTTCGTGTTGTTCTGCGTGGTCGTCGTCAGCGCCTGGTCCAACGCGGTCAATTTCACCGACGGCCTGGACGGGCTGGCGGCCGGCTGCATGGCGATGGTCACCGCCGCCTACGTGTTGATCACCTTCTGGCAGTACCGCAACGCCTGCGTCACCGCGCCGGGGCTGGGCTGCTACAACGTGCGCGACCCGCTGGACCTGGCGCTCGTCGCGGCCGCCACCGCGGGCGCCTGCATCGGCTTCTTGTGGTGGAACGCCGCTCCCGCAAAGATTTTCATGGGCGACACCGGATCGCTGGCGCTGGGCGGCATCATCGCGGGCCTTTCGGTGACCAGCCGCACCGAGATCCTGGCCGTCGTGCTGGGGTCGCTGTTCGTCGCCGAGGTCACGTCGGTGGTGCTGCAAATCCTGGCGTTTCGCACCACCGGGCGCCGGGTGTTCCGGATGGCGCCGTTCCATCACCATTTCGAGTTGGCCGGCTGGGCCGAAACCACGGTGATCATCCGCTTCTGGCTGCTCACGGCGATCACCTGTGGCCTGGGCGTGGCCCTCTTCTACGGTGAGTGGCTGGGCGCGATCGGTGCCTGACGTGCCCGGGCTCGAGCCCTTGGCGCCGGGCGCACCCGTGCTGGTGGCCGGCGGCGGCGTCACCGGCAAGGCGGTGCTGGCGGCCCTGGCCCGGTTCGGCGCGGCGCCCACCCTGTGCGACGACGACCCGGCCACGTTGCGCCGCTACGCGGAGACCGGCGTGGCGACCGCGACCACGTCGGTGGCCACCCAACGCGTTGCGGAGTACGCCCTGGTGGTCACCAGCCCGGGATTTCGGCCGGACACACCGCTGCTGGTCGCCGCGGCGGCGGCCGGAGTGCCGGTCTGGGGCGACGTGGAATTGGCCTGGCGGCTCGACGCGGCGGGCCAGTACGGGCCGCCGCGGCGCTGGCTGGTGGTGACCGGCACGAACGGCAAGACCACCACGACGTCGATGCTGCACGCGATTTTGACCGCCGCGGGCCGCAGCAGCCTGTTGTGCGGCAATATCGGCGATCCCGTCCTCGATGTCCTGGACGCGCCCGCCGACCTGCTGGCCGTCGAGCTGTCCAGCTTCCAGCTGCACTGGGCGCCCTCGGTACGGCCCGAGGCGGGTGTCGTCCTCAACATCGCCGAAGACCACCTGGATTGGCACTCCACCATGGCCGAGTACACGGCGGCCAAGGCGCGGGTGCTCGACGGCCGGGTGGCGGTCGTGGGGCTCGACGACGCCCGGGCGGCCGCGTTGCTGGACACCGCCGCGGCCCCGGTGCGCGTCGGCTTCCGGCTCGGCGAGCCGGCGGCGGGCGAATTGGGCGTGCGCGACGGCCAACTCATCGACCGCGCCTTCGCCGACGACCTCGCGCTGCTGCCCGTCGAGACGATCCCGGTCCCGGGGCCCGTCGGCATCCTCGATGCGCTTGCCGCGGCGGCGCTGGCGCGCAGCGTCGGTGTGCCGGCCGACGCGATCGCCGAGGCGATCGCGTCGTTCCGGGTGGGCCGGCACCGGGCCGAGGTGGTCGCGGTCGCCGACGGGATCACCTACGTCGACGACTCGAAGGCCACCAACCCGCACGCCGCCGAGGCGTCCGTGCTGGCGTACCCCCGCGTGGTGTGGGTAGCGGGCGGTTTGCTCAAGGGCGCATCGGTGGACGCGGAGGTCGCCAGGATGGCCCCCCGGCTGGTGGGCGCGGTGCTCATCGGCCGAGATCGCGAAGAGGTTGCAGAGGCGTTATCGCGACACGCGCCGGATGTCCCCGTCGTCCAGGTTGTGACAGGCGAGGATGCTGATATGAATGCGACGGCTGTGGCCATTGGTGCAAATGTGACAGAAGTGAAACATTCGGGCGGCGGCCTCGGCACTTCCGTCATGACCGCGGCGGTGGCCGCGGCCCGCGACCTGGCCCGGCCCGGCGACACGGTGTTGCTGGCCCCGGCCGGCGCGTCGTTCGACCAGTTCAGCGGGTATGCCGACCGTGGCGACGCCTTCGCCGCCGCCGTCCGCGCGGCCACCCGGTAGGCGGGCGTGGGTAATCCGCTGGCCCGGCTGAGGCGCCGGGGCAAGGCAACCGAAGCGACCGCCGACACCGCCGCGGCCGAGCCGGGAGAGGCCGACGCCGACGAGGCGACCGGCCCCGTGGACACGGCCAGCACGTCTGAGGCCAAGCCGGCTGCAAAAGCGCAGGCCAAAATCGGCGAGCGCAACCGGTTCGGGGCCTGGCTGAGCCGGCCCATGACCTCGTTCCACCTCATCATCGCGGTGACCGCGCTGCTGACCACGCTTGGTCTGATCATGGTGCTCTCGGCGTCGGGTGTGCGGTCCTACGACGCCGACGGGTCGGCGTGGGTGATCTTCGGCAAGCAGGTGTTGTGGACGGTGATCGGCCTGGTCGCCTGCTACGCCTCGATGCGCATGTCGGTGCGGTTCATCCGCCGCGTCGCCTTCACCGGCTACGTCGTCACGGTCATCCTGTTGGTGCTCGTGCTGGTGCCGGGCATCGGAAACCTGGCCAACGGGTCGCGGAAGTGGTTCGTCATCGCCGGCTTCTCCATGCAGCCGTCCGAGCTGGCCAAGATCGCCTTCGCGATCTGGGGTGCCCATCTGCTGGCGGCCCGCCGGGGGGAGCGGGCGTCGCTGCGCGAAATGCTCATCCCGCTGGTGCCGGCCGCGGTCATCGCGCTGGCGCTGATCGTGGCCCAGCCCGACCTGGGGCAGACGGTGTCGCTGGGCATCATCCTGCTGGCGCTGCTGTGGTACGCCGGCCTGCCGCTGCGCGTCTTCGCCACCTCGCTGCTGGCGGTCTTCATGGCCGGCGCGATCCTGGCCATGTCCGCGGGTTACCGCTCGGACCGGGTGAAGTCCTGGATGAACCCCGAGAACGACCCCATGGACACCGGCTACCAGGCCCGCCAGGCGAAGTTCGCCCTGGCGCACGGCGGCATCTTCGGCGACGGCCTGGGGCAGGGCGTGGCCAAGTGGAACTACCTGCCCAACGCTCACAACGACTTCATCTTCGCGATCATCGGCGAGGAACTGGGCTTCGTCGGCGCGTTCGGCCTGCTGGTCCTGTTCGGGTTGTTCGCCTACACCGGGATGCGCATCGCCCGCCGCTCGGCCGACCCGTTCCTGCGGCTGCTGACCGCCACCACGACGATGTGGGTGCTGGGCCAGGCGTTCATCAACATCGGTTACGTGATCGGGATCCTGCCGGTGACCGGGATTCAGCTGCCCCTCATCTCCGCGGGCGGAACCTCCACGGCGGCAACGCTTTTCATGATCGGGATCATGGCCAACGCGGCCCGTCACGAGCCCGAGGCGGTGGCGGCCCTGCGCGCCGGCCGCGACGACAAGGTGAACCGGTTCCTGCGGCTGCCGCTGCCCCAGCCGTACGCGCCGACCCGGCTGGAGTCGTTCCGCGACCGTAAGCGCGGCGGCAAGCAACCGGCCAAGGGCGCCCCTTCGCGCAACGGCACCCGAAAGGCCGCCCAGGCGCCCGCCCCCAAGCGTTCCCGCAAGGCCTCCGTCAAGGCCCAGGAACCGCTGCGGCCGGCCTTCTCCCGTACAGCCGCCCGGCCGGCCCGCAGGGCGGTGCATCATGGATCTGGCCAGCGATACGCCGGCCAGCGTCAAGCACGGCGCGCTCGCGCATTGGAAGGTCAGCGTTACGGGTGAACGACACGGTCAGCAAGCCGGCCGGCGGGCTGGGGGCAACCCCCCAGCCCGCCGGTGCCGCGTTGTCGGCTCTTAAGCCTTCCAAGCCGCTGTCGGTCGTGCTGGCCGGCGGTGGCACCGCCGGCCACGTGGAGCCCGCGATGGCGGTCGCCGACGCGCTGAGCGCGCTCGACCCGCAGGTGCGCATCACCGCGCTGGGCACCCACCGCGGGCTGGAGACCCGGCTGGTGCCCGAGCGCGGTTACCACCTCGAGCTGATCACGCCGGTGCCGTTGCCGCGCAAGCCCACCGGCGACCTGGCCCGGCTGCCCCCGCGGGTATGGCGCGCGGTCCGGGAGGTCCGGGCCGTGCTCGACGAGGTCGACGCCGACGTCATCATCGGGTTCGGCGGATACGTGGCGCTACCGGCGTACCTCGCCGCCCGCGGGATTCCCCGCGGCCTCGGCCGCAGGCGCCGGGTCCCGGTGTTGATCCACGAGGCCAACGCCAGCGCCGGGCTGGCCAACCGGGTCGGCGCCCGCCGTGCCGACCGGGTGCTCTCCGCGGTGCCCGATTGCGGCCTGCCGCGCGCCGAGGTGGTCGGCATACCGGTGCGGGAGGCCATCACCTCGCTGGACCGCGCCGCCCTGCGCGCCGAGGCGCGCAGGCACTTCGGCTTCGCCGACGACGCGCGGGTGTTGCTGGTGTTCGGCGGCTCGCAGGGTGCCGTGTCGCTGAACCGGGCCGTGTCCGCCGCCGCCGCCGACCTGGCCGCCGCGGGCGTCTCGGTGCTGCACGCGCACGGACCGAAAAACACCCTCGAGCTGCGGCAGAGCCAACCGGGTGACCCGCCGTACGTGGCGGTGCCCTATCTCGACCGGATGGACCTGGCCTACGCCGCCGCCGACCTGGCGATCTGCCGGTCGGGCGCGATGACCGTCGCCGAGGTCTCGGCGGTCGGATTGCCGGCCATCTATGTGCCCCTGCCGATCGGCAACGGCGAGCAGCGGCTCAATGCGCTGCCGGTGGTCAACGCCGGGGGCGGCATGGTGGTCGCCGACGCCGCCTTGACGCCGGAGCTGGTCGCCCGCGAGGTGGCCGGGCTGCTCAACGACCCGCCGCGGTTGGCGGCGATGACGGCGGCCGCCGCGCGCGTGGGGCACCCCGACGCGGCGCGCCAAGTGGCACAGGCGGCGCTGGACATCGCCAGGAAGGCAGCGGCGGGAGGGCGACGGTGAACGCCGAGCAGCTGCCGCCCGAGCTGCAGCGGGTGCACATGGTGGGCATTGGCGGAGCCGGCATGTCGGGCATCGCCCGCATCCTGCTGGACCGCGGCGCGCTGGTATCCGGGTCGGATGCCAAGGAGTCGCGCGGGGTGCACGCGTTGCGGGCCCGGGGCGCGTCGATCCGCATCGGCCACGACGCATCATCGCTCGACCTGCTGCCGGGCGGCCCCACCGCGGTCATCACCACCCACGCCGCCATCCCGAAGACCAACCCCGAGCTCGTCGAAGCCCGACGGCGCGGCATCCCGGTGATCCTGCGGCCCGCTGTGCTGGCCCGGTTGATGGACGGGCGCACGACGCTGATGGTCACCGGCACCCACGGCAAGACCACGACGACGTCGATGTTGATCGTGGCGCTGCAGCACTGCGGACGTGACCCGTCGTTCGCGGTCGGCGGCGAGATGGGGGAGGCCGGCACCAACGCCCATCACGGCAGCGGCGACTGCTTCGTGGCCGAGGCCGACGAAAGCGACGGCTCGCTGCTCGAGTACACGCCCAACGTCGCGGTGGTCACCAACATCGAGGCCGATCACCTGGACTTCTACGGGAGCGCCGACGCCTACGTCGGCGTGTTCGACGCCTTCGTGGAGCGGCTCGCGCCGGGGGGAGCGCTGGTGGTGTGCGTCGACGACCCGGGCGCGGCCGCGCTGGCGGAGCGCACCGCCGAGCTGGGAATTCGGGTGCTGCGCTACGGATCCGCGCCGGAGAAGGACCACGCCGCCACCCTGTTGTCCTGGGAGCAGCAGGGCACCGAGGCGGTCGCGCACGTCCAGCTGGCTGGCGAGAAGTATCCCCGGGTGATGCGGCTTTCGGTGCCCGGACGGCACATGGCGCTCAACGCGTTGGGCGCGCTACTGGCGGCGATCGAGATCGGCGCACCGGTCGACTCGGTGCTCGATGGGCTGGCCGGTTTCGAGGGCGTGCGCCGCCGGTTCGAACTCGTGGGCAACGCCGGTTCGGTGCGGGTCTTCGACGACTACGCCCACCATCCCACCGAGATCAGCGCCACCCTGGCGGCGGTCCGCACGGTCCTCGAGCAGAGCGGCGGTGGTCGCAGCCTGGTGGTTTTCCAGCCCCATTTATATTCGCGCACAAAGGAATTCGCCGCGGAGTTCGGGCGCGCGCTCGATGCGGCCGACGAGGTGTTCGTCCTCGATGTCTACGGCGCGCGCGAGCAACCGCTCGCCGGCGTCAGCGGCGCCAGTGTCGCCGAGCACGTCAGCGCGCCGGTGCGCTACCTGCCCAACTTCTCGGCCGTGGCCGAGCAGGTGGCCGCGGCGGCCGGGCCGGGCGACGTCATCGTCACCATGGGCGCGGGCGACGTGACCTTGCTCGGGCCGGAGATCGTGACCGCGCTGCGGGCGCGGGACAACCGCAGCGCGCCCGGCCGCCCGGGAGTGTTGCGATGACCCAGCCGAACGACGCCGACCGACCGGCGTCGATGCGGGCCGCGGAGCGGTCGGCCGAAGACGCGGGCAATCTGCACGTGGGCGAGCCCGCCGGGGACGACGCCACCGAACCGCTGTTCGTCGGGGGGCCCGGGGCCGAAACCCCGGTCACTCCGGACGAATTCGAGGGACCGCGCCGGCGGGCCCGCCGCGAAAGGGCCGAACGGCGGGCCGCGCAGGAGCGTGCCACCGCCATCGAAGAGGCCCGCCGGGAGGCCAAACGCCGGGTCACCGGCCGCACGGCCGACGAGCCCAAACCCGTCGCGCGGGGCGTGGTCCGTGGCTTGAAGATGCTGTTGGTCACGGTCTTGCTGGTCGTCCTCGGGATCGGGCTTGCGCTCATCCTCTACTTCACGCCCGCGATGTCGGCCCGCAACATCGTCGTGGTCGGCACCGGGGTGGTGACCCGGGAAGAGGTGCTGGACGCGGCGCGGGTGCGCCCGGGGACGCCGCTGCTGCAGATCAACACCAACCAGGTAGCCGACCGGGTGGCGGCGATCCGGCGGGTGGCCAGCGCGCGGGTGCAGCGGCAGTATCCGTCGGCGCTGCGCATCACCATCGTCGAGCGAGTTCCGGTGGCGGTGAAGGACTTTCCCGACGGCCCGCACCTCTTCGACCGTGACGGCGTCGATTTCGCGACCGGTCCGCCGCCGCCGGCGCTGCCGTATCTCGACGTCGCCGACCCGGGCCCGAACGACCCGGCGACCAAGGCCGCGCTGCAGGTGCTGACCGCGCTGCGGCCCGAGGTCGCCGGTCAGGTGGGCCGGGTCGGCGACGTCGAGATACGGCAGCGCCGGCGGCGGCGGACCGGTCGCGAAATCGACGCCGTCACGGTCGAAGAGGTGCGGGCCGTCGGGAAAGTCCTTCACCGCCACCGGAACTCGCTCGACGATGGTGATGCGCAGCGCCGACCTTCCCACGGTGAAGTAACGACGCCGGCTGTGACCGCCGTAACAGAAAAAATTTGCGGGCGGCGCGTCGGCGCGCCTGCGGGGTTAGGGCGCGCCATACCCATACCGTTCTGGTTGCGCGGAACTACTTGACATAACTCTAACTCTATGGTTGAGGTTGAGGGTTTGCCAGGGAGGACCGCGGACGCTCGGGAGGAAACCCGTCGCGCAGAACTGAGCCCACCAGGGAGGAAAACGAATGATGACCCCCCCGCATAACTACCTGGCCGTGATCAAGGTCGTGGGTATCGGTGGCGGCGGCGTCAACGCCGTGAACCGAATGATCGAGCAGGGCCTCAAGGGCGTGGAGTTCATCGCGATCAACACCGACGCGCAGGCGCTGTTGATGAGCGATGCCGACGTCAAGCTCGACGTCGGCCGCGACTCCACCCGCGGGCTGGGCGCCGGCGCGGACCCGGAGGTCGGCCGCAAGGCCGCCGAGGACGCCAAGGATGAGATCGAGGAGCTGCTGCGCGGCGCGGACATGGTGTTCGTCACCGCTGGCGAGGGCGGCGGGACGGGCACCGGCGGCGCGCCGGTCGTGGCCAGCATCGCGCGCAAGCTGGGCGCCTTGACCGTCGGCGTGGTCACCCGGCCGTTCTCGTTCGAGGGCAAGCGGCGCGGCAACCAGGCCGAGAGTGGCATCTCCGCGTTGCGCGAGAGCTGCGACACCCTCATCGTGATCCCCAACGACCGGCTGCTGCAGATGGGCGACGCCGCCGTGTCCTTGATGGATGCGTTCCGCAGCGCGGACGAGGTGCTGCTCAACGGCGTCCAGGGCATCACCGACCTGATCACCACCCCCGGCCTGATCAACGTCGACTTCGCCGACGTCAAGGGCATCATGTCCGGCGCGGGCACCGCCCTGATGGGCATCGGCTCCGCGCGCGGCGAAGGACGCTCGCTCAAGGCGGCCGAGATCGCGATCAACTCACCGCTGCTGGAAGCCTCGATGGAGGGCGCCCACGGCGTGCTGATGTCGATCGCCGGCGGCAGTGACCTGGGCCTGTTCGAGATCAACGAGGCGGCCTCGCTGGTGCAGGACGCCGCCCATCAGGACGCCAACATCATCTTCGGCACGGTCATCGACGATTCGTTGGGTGACGAGGTGCGCGTCACGGTCATCGCGGCGGGTTTCGACGCCGCAGGCGCCGGCCGCAAGCCCGTGGTGGGAGGCACTGCCGCGGAGAAGGGCGGGGCGCACCGGATCGAGTCGGCGAAGGCCGGCAAGCTCACCTCGACGCTGTTCGAACCCGTCGACGCCGTCAGCGTGCCGGTCCACACCAACGGCGCCACGCTGAATATCGGCGGTGACGACGACGACGTCGACGTGCCGCCGTTCATGCGCCGCTGAGAGTCTCGATTCGCTTGCCAGTGCGCGACAAACCGGCCACGAAAGATAGGCGCCGGATGGCGCTGCCCGCTGGCAGGCGGTGCACTCCGGATACTGAAAAGGTGAGCGTGCGCATCCGGCGGGTGACCACCAGCCGCGCGGGCGGTGTCTCGGGACCACCGTTCGACACCTTCAACCTCGGCGACCACGTCGGCGACGATCCGGCTGCCGTCGCCGCCAACCGGAACCGACTGGCCGCCGCCATCGGCCTGGGCCCCGACCGCGTGGTGTGGATGAACCAGGTCCACGGTGATCGGGTCGAGGTGGTCGACGGACCCCGGGATGCCGTCGACGGCACCGACGCGTTGGTGACCAGCACCCCGCGACTGGCGCTGGCCGTGGTGACGGCCGACTGTGTGCCGGTGCTGTTGGGCGACGCGCGCGCCGGGGTGGCCGCGGCGGTGCATGCGGGCCGCGTCGGCGCCCAGCTCGGGGTGGTGGCCCGCACCGTGGAGGCGATGCTGAGGCTGGGCGCGCATGTCGAGGACATCTCGGCCCTGCTGGGCCCGGCGGTCAGCGGGCGCAACTACGAGGTGCCCGCGGCCATGGCCGACGAGGTGGAGGTCGCATTGCCCGGCAGTCGCACCACGACCGCGGTGGGCACTCCCGGGCTCGACCTTCGGGCCGGAATCGCTGGCCAGCTAAAGCAATTGGGCGTCACGGCCATCGATATCGATCCCCGGTGCACCGTGGCCGACCCGACGTTGTTCAGTCACCGCCGGGACGCCCCAACCGGGCGGCTCGCCTCGCTGGTGTGGATGGAGTGACTGCGATGGGGGCGCCGGAGGGTCACAGCGACCGGGAAACGGAATTGACCCACGCATTAGCGGCGGTGCGTTCGCGCCTTGCGGCGGCAGCGGAAGCCGCGGGTCGCAATGTCGGGGAAATCGAACTTCTGCCGATTACCAAATTCTTTCCAGCAACCGATGTCGTGACTTTGTCGCGATTGGGTTGCCGGGCCGTCGGCGAATCGCGGGACCAGGAAGCGTCGGCAAAAGTGAGCGAAGTCACGAAACTTTTGGCGGCTTCGTCGCGGGCGGACGTGCCGCCCCTGCGCTGGCACATGGTGGGCCACATTCAGCGAAACAAAGCCCGGTCGGTTGCCCGCTGGGCGCACACCGCCCACTCGGTGGACAGCTCCCACCTCGTCAGCGCTCTCGATCGGGGCGTTTCGGCGGCCCTGGCCGAGGGCCGCCGCTCCGATCCGATGCGGGTCTACGTTCAGGTCAGCCTCGACGGCGACGAGACGCGGGGCGGCGTCGACATCTCGGCGCCGGGAGCGGTCGACCGATTGTGCGCGCAGGCCGAGGACGCGAAGTGCCTGGAACTGGCGGGTCTGATGGCCATTCCGCCGCTGGGTTCGAGTCCGGACGAGGCCTTCGAACGGCTGCGGACCGAGCACCTGCGCGTCCTGGAATCCCATCCGAACGCCGTCGGCCTGTCCGCCGGAATGTCCGACGATTTCGAAATTGCCGTCAAACACGGATCGACGTGTGTGCGTGTCGGTACCGCGCTATTGGGTCCCCGGCCGCTACCGTCACCGTATTAAGTCACTGTAGTCACATCTTCATCACTGACACCAAGCATCAGGGGCTAGAAGGGGTCAACGCAATGAGCACACTGCACAAAGTCAAGGCCTATTTCGGTATGGCCCCGATGGACGACTACGACGACGAGTATTACGACGACCACGCACCCTCCCGCGGCTTTCCGCGGCCGCGTTTCGACGACGGCTACGGACGCATGGAAGGCCGCTACGAGGGGCGCGACTACGACGACCCGCGCGAGCCCGCCGACTACGCGCCGCCAACCGGATACCGCGGCGGCTACGCGGAAGAGCCACGCTACGGCGCCGTCCACCCCCGCGACTTCGAGCGGCCCGAGATGGGCAGGCCGCGCTTCGGGTCCTGGTTGCGCAACTCCACCCGCGGCGCGCTGGCGATGGACCCGCGCCGGATGGCGATGATGTTCGAAGAGGGCCACCCGCTCTCGAAGATCACCACGCTGCGGCCCAAGGACTACAGCGAGGCCCGCACCATCGGCGAGCGGTTCCGCGACGGCACCCCGGTCATCATGGACCTGGTATCCATGGACAACGCCGACGCGAAGCGGCTGGTCGACTTTGCGGCCGGCTTGGCCTTCGCGTTGCGCGGCTCCTTCGACAAGGTGGCGACCAAGGTGTTCTTGCTCTCGCCCGCGGACGTGGACGTGTCCCCCGAGGAGCGTCGCCGGATCGCCGAAACCGGTTTCTACGCTTACCAATAACCCGCGGTTCAGCGGCGCCGGGTTCGGTGCCGCTTCGACGGCCGGACCGGCTGAGATGTGGCCCGAGGCGGGGAGTCGGTACGCTGGCAGGCGCCGCGAAAGTCCGCGGCGCTTGACATCTCATCGGTAAGGTCGGGGCTCTTCAGTTGGTGCTGTTCTTTCAGATCCTTGGGTTTGCGCTGTTCATCTTCTGGCTGCTGCTCATCGCCCGGGTCGTCGTCGAGTTCATTCGCTCGTTCAGCCGTGACTGGCATCCCACCGGGATCACGGTGGTGATCCTCGAGATCATCATGTCGATCACGGATCCGCCGGTGAAGTTGCTGCGGCGGCTGATCCCACAGCTCACCATCGGGGCGGTCCGTTTCGACTTGTCCATCATGGTGCTGCTGCTGGTCGCGTTCATCGGCATGCAGCTGGCCTTCGGCGC
>NZ_LZKH01000088.1:0-14165 GCF_001672745.1 Mycobacterium sp. E1386 | reverse complement strand
CACCACATCACCGGCTGGACCACCACCCGCCGCACCGACATCGACGACCTCACCCTGGCCTGCGGCCCCGACAACCGCCTCGCCGAACAAGGCTGGACCACCCGCACCAACACCCGCGGCGAAACCGAATGGCTCCCACCACCCCACCTCGACCGCGGACAACCCCGAACCAACACCTACCACCACCCCGAACGATTCCTCCGCGACCAAGAAGACCCAGACGACGACCCCGTTTGACCCATCAACTAGGGCCATAAGTCACAAATCTAGGGGCTTTAGCCTGCGTGTATATCAGCCTGACCGCCGCAAAACTATAACGTGTTCTAGTAGCCGCGCGAGCGACTGGAGGCGTGAAGTGAGTATCGATACCGCCGGCGTCGGGGTGCGAGAGATCGACGTGGGAACGTTGCCGAGCCGGTTTGCCCGCGGCTGGCACTGCCTGGGCGTGGCCAAAGACTTCCTCGACGGAAAGCCTCATCCGGTCAACATCTTCGGCACGAAGCTCGTCGTCTTCGCCGACTCGGACGACAATTTGCGAGTCCTCGACGCCTACTGCCGGCACATGGGCGGAGACTTGTCGCAGGGCGTGGTCAAGGGCGACACCGTCGCGTGCCCGTTTCACGATTGGCGGTGGGGCGGCGACGGCAGGTGCAAGGAGGTGCCGTATGCCAAGCGCACACCGCGAATGGCCCGCACCCGCTCATGGCCTACCGAGGTGCACAACGGCCTGTTGTTCGTCTGGCACGACCACGAGGGCAATCCGCCGTCACCGCAGTTGCAGATCCCCGACATTCCGGAGGCCGCCAGCGACGCGTGGACCGACTGGCGCTGGCGCAGCGAGCTCATCGAGGGTTCGAATTGCCGCGAGATCGTGGACAACATCGTCGACATGGCACATTTCTTCTATATCCACTACGGCTTCCCGACGTATTTCAAGAACGTCTTCGAGGGGCATATCGCCTCGCAATATCTGCGCACTGTCGGCCGGCCCGATGTGCTGCTCGGCGGGTCGCACTACACCGGTGAACAGACACTGGATTCCGAGGCCTCCTACTTCGGCCCGTCGTTCATGATCAACTGGCTGCACAACAGTTACGGCGGCTACAAAGTGGAATCGATCCTCGTCAACTGTCATTACCCTGTCACGCAGAACTCCTTCATGCTGCAGTGGGGCATCAAGGTGCGGAAGCCGGAAGGCATGGACGACGCCGCCACCGAGAAGCTGTCCGAAGCGTTCACCGAGGGCGTCAGCATGGGCTTCCTGCAGGACGTCGAGATCTGGAAGCACAAGACCCGAATCGAGAACCCGTTGCTGGTGGAAGAGGATGGCCCGGTCTATCAGCTGCGGCGCTGGTATCAGCAGTTCTATGTCGATGCCGCGGAGGTCACGCCGGAGATGACCGACCGCTTTGAGTATGAGGTCGACACGACCGCCGCGAACAAGCACTGGCATGCGGAGGTAGAAGAGAATCTTCGGCCCAAGGTCGCGCAGCCGCAATAGGATGCAGCCGCAATAGGATTCAGTGCTCGACCGGACACTCACCGGTGTAGTCGACCTGCCAGTGCTTGATGCCGTTGAGCCAGCCCGACCGGATCCGCTCCGGTCTTGCGATGGGCGTGAGGTCGGGCATGTGGTCGGCGATGGCGTTGAACATCAGGTTGATCGTCAACTTGGCCAGGTTGGCGCCGATACAGTAATGCTCGCCGGTGCCGCCAAATCCGACGTGCGGGTTGGGATTCCGCAAGATGTCGAACGTGAACGGGTCGGTGAAGACGTCCTCGTCGAAGTTGGCCGAGCGGTAGAACATCAATACCCGCTGACCCTTCTTGATCGTCACGCCCGACAGCTCGGTGTCCCGGTTGGCGGTGCGCTGGAACGCGGTGACCGGGGTGGCCCACCGGACGATCTCGTCCGCCGCGGTCTCCGGGCGCTCCTTCTTGTACAGCTCCCACTGGTCGGGGAAGTCGGCGAACGCCATCATGCCCTGGGTGATCGAATTGCGGGTGGTCTCGTTGCCGGCGACCGCCAGCATCATCACGAAGAACCCGAACTCGTCGTCGGACAGCTTCTCGCCGTCGATATCCGCCTGCAGCAGCGTGGAAACGATGTCGTCGCCGGGATTTTCGGCCTTGACCTCGGCCATTTTCATCGCGTAGGCCAGCACCTCCGCCGATGACGCCTTGGGATCGATATGTGCGTACTCGGGATCCTGGGCGCCGGTCATCTCGTTGGACCACCGGAAGAGCTTGCCGCGGTCCTCCTGCGGCACCCCGAGCAGCCCGGCGATAGCCTGCAGCGGCAATTCGCACGCCACCTGCTCGACGAAATCGCCGGAACCCTCGGCGGCGGCGGCCTTGGCGATGGCCTGCGCCCGCTCGTTGAGCTGGTCGCGCAGCCGCCCGATCGCGCGTGGCGTGAACCCGCGGGAGATGATCCTGCGCAGCCGGGTGTGGTGCGGCGGGTCCATGTTGAGCAGGACGAACCGCTGCACGTCGATGTCTTCGCGGCTCATGTCGTCGGCGAAGCGCGGGATGGCGCCGTTGAGCCAGCTGGAGAAGACGTCGTTGCGCAGCGATACCTCCTTGACGTCTTTGTGCTTGGTCACCACCCAGAAGCCGCCGTCGTTGAAACCACCCTTGCCGACGGGCTGGTCGCACCACCAAATCGGTGCGTTGCGGCGGAGTTCGGCGAGCTCCTCGACGGGTAGGCGCTCGGCGTAGATGTTCGGGTCGGTCGGGTCGAAGCCGGGGGGAAGGTGCGGGCAGGTCATCGATGGCTCCTCTGCGAGTCAGATCAGCATTGAGTCAGACCATGGTGTCGGCGGCCGGCAGCCCGAATTCGTGATTGCCGAAGATCAGGTAGGCCCGCTCGGGATCGTTGGCGGCGTGCACACGGCCGGCGTGCGCGTCGCGCCAGAACCGTTGCATCGGAGCGCTATTGGCCAACGCGGTGGCGCCCGATGCGTCGAACAGCCGGTCGATCGAAGCGACCGCGCGAGCGGTGGCGCGCACCTGGTCGCGACGGGCCCGGGTCCGCAGCTCGAACGGGACCTCCCGGCCCGCCACCAGGCACGAGTATTCGTCGCCGACGTTGCCCATCAGCTGTCGCCACGCGGCGTCGATGTCGCTGGCCGCCTCGGCGATGCGCACCTTGGCGAAGGGGTCATCTTTGGATTTCTCGCCCGCGAACGCGGCACGCACCCGCTTGCCTTGATGCTCGACATGCGATTCGTAGGCGCCATAGGCCATGCCGACGATCGGGGCGGTGATCGTGGTGGGATGCATTGTTCCCCACGGCATCTGGTAGACAGGAGCGGTGTTGACGGCCAGCCCGCCCGCGGTGTGATCGTTCATCGACTTGTAGGACAGGAACCGGTGCCGGGGCACGAAGGCGTCCTTGACCACCAGGGTGTTGCTGCCGGTGCCCTTCAGGCCGACCACATGCCAGACGTCGTCGATGCGGTAATCGCTGTTCGGGATCAAGAAGCTGCCGAAGTCGACCGGCTGGCCGTCCTTGAGCACCGGGCCGCCGACGAAGGTCCACGTGGCGTGGTCGCAACCCGACGACCAGTTCCACGAGCCGTTGACCACATAACCACCGTCGACCACCCGACCGGCGCCCATCGGAGCGTACGACGAGGAGATGCGCACGCCCGTGTCCTCGCCCCAGACGTCTTGCTGGGCCTGCTGGTCGAACTGCGCCGCGTGCCAGTTGTGCACGCCAAGGATCGATGCCACCCATCCGGTTGACCCGCACGCGCTGGCCAGGCGCCTGACGGCCTCGAAGAATACCGTCGGATCGCATTGCATCCCGCCCCACTGCGCTGGTTGCAGCAGCCGGAAGAAGCCGATGTCCTGGAGTTCGCTCACGGTGGCGTCCGGCAGTCGCCGCAGATCCTCGGTCTCCTCTGCCCGCTGCCGCAGCTTGGGCAAAAGGTCGTCGATGGCGGCCAACACCGACTGGGCATCAACTTCTCGAACGGACGTCACTGCTTACCTCCTGACGTGCGCACTGATCACCGAACTAGATGACGTTGCAATGGCAGCCAAATATTTCGTTGTTTCCGCAGTACAGCAGCAATAAAACCTGGTCTGTAACTTGTTCTAATTATGGCCCGACGCCGAGTCGGAAATAGGGCATAAAGTCCCATAGCTGTCCCGCGCCGGTCGCCCTCGCTACGGGAATCGTCGTCACACGCCGCGATCCGGTCACCCGGGATCAGGGGCGAAGACCCTGGAAGTGAAGTCGAGAACCTAAGGCGCCAACGACATTTCGGAGACTGCTACGCCGCTAGCTCACTCCCGCGCGGCGGCCTTCTCCAGGTCGGTCAACGCCGGCTCGATGCGGTCGGCCATGTCGTCGATGTCGCTGGCCACCTCGGGCGTCGTCACGAAACCGAAGTCCAGGTAGTCGGTGTAGGAGAAGCAGGTGATGTTCAGGGCGACGTCCATGACGGGCGGCCCGAGCGGCACCAGCGAATCGAGCCTGGCGCCGGCCATGTACAACGGGAACGGCGGACCGGGCACGTTGGACACAACCAGGTTGATGGGGGCCAGGTTTCGCGACAGCCCGCTGGCGGTGTAGGCCCGCGCGGCCAGCCCCAGCAGTCCCGGCGGCGTCGTTTCGGTCAGCCCCATGATCTGGTGCGCCGACAACGCCTTGGCCATCAGCTTGGCGTTCTGGGTGCTTTCGTGGATTGCCCGCAGCCGCTCCCCCGGGTCTTCGACGTCGGTGGCCAACGAGACAGTCATCGAGCTCACCTGGTTGCCGACGTCCTCCTTATTGTCGTCGGTGCGAGTGGAGACCGGGATCTGCGCGATGAGCGGCTTGGCCGGCAGCTCGCCGCGCTTCTGCAAGTACTCGCGGGCCGCCCCGGCCACGAGCGCCAGCACCACGTCGTTGAGCTTGACGCCGTAGGCGTCCTTGACGGCCTTGGCCCGGGCCAGCTCGACGCGGCAGCCGGTGATCCGGCGGTGCGGCGACACGGGTGCGTTGAACCGGGTCTTGGGCGCTTCGAAGTACCGCGGGGGCCGGCCGCTCACGCCCAGCGCGGCGATCTGCTGGCGCACGGTCTGCTCCACGAGCCTGGCGATGCGGAAGGGCGTCTTGACGCCGACGTTGATGAGCGCGCCCACCGCCCGGCGTTCGATGCCCGGGATGCGCGAGCCCACCAGGGATCCGACCGTTTCCTGTTGCGGCGGGCGCGGTTCCGGCGTGACGTCCAAGAGGATCTCACCCAGGCCGGCCCCGGAGACGCCGTCGACGATGGCGTGGTGCATCTTGGTCAGCGACGCGACCCGGCCACCCTCGACGCCCTCGATCACCCACATCTCCCACAGCGGCCGGGCACGGTCCAGCTTGTAGGACATCAACCGGCCAACCAGCTCCTCGAGCTCACGCCGCCCGCCCGGCGCCGGCACGGCGATGCGCCGGATGTGGAAGTCGATGTCCAATTCCTCGTCTTCGACGAACCACGGCCGGTCCAGCCCGAGCGGCGCACCGGTGACCCGCCACCGCAGCTGCGGCAGCTCGGGCAGCCGCTCGATGATCAGTTCGCGGAGCCGCTGAAAGCTGTACTCGGGTGTTTCCTTCGGGTCACAGATCGCCAGTGCCCCCACATGCATGTGCCAGCCCGCAGTCTCGGCCGACCAAAACGCCGCATCAACGCTCGAAAGCCGCTTCATCCCCCGACCGTAGCCCCCGCCTACTCGTTGCGAACAGCGATTCGCGCGTCCAGTTACGCGTCTTCCAGCAAATCAGGTGTCACTGCCGACTCGGTGTCCGGAATGCCCTCGATCTTGGCCTTACGGTCGGCCATCGACAGCAGCCGGCGAATGCGGCCCGCCACAGCGTCTTTCGTCATCGGCGGGTCGGCGAGCCGGCCGAGCTCCTCCAGCGAGGCCTGCCGGTGCTCGACGCGCAGCTTGCCGGCCGAGGCCAGGTGGTCGGGGACGGTGTCGCCGAGAATCTCCAATGCGCGTTCCACGCGGGCCGCTGCCGCGACCGCCGCCCGCGCCGAGCGGCGCAGGTTGGCGTCGTCGAAGTTGGCGAGCCGGTTGGCAGTCGCCCGCACCTCGCGGCGCATCCGGCGCTCCTCCCAGATCAGCCGGGTGTCCTGGGCGCCCATCCGGGTCAGCAACGCGCCGATCGCCTCGCCGTCGCGCACCACCACCCGATCGGCGCCACGCACCTCGCGTGCCTTGGCGCTGACCCCGAGCCGTCGCGCCGCGCCCACCAACGCCAGCGCGGCCTCCGGGCCGGGGCAGCTGACCTCCAGAGCCGACGACCGTCCCGGCTCGGTCAGCGACCCGTGCGCGAGGAAGGCTCCGCGCCAGGCGGCCTCGGCGTCGGCGACGCTGCCCCCCACGACTTGGGCGGGCAGACCGCGCACGGGCCGGCCGCGGTTGTCGAGCAGTCCGGTCTGGCGTGCCAGCGCCTCGCCGTCGTTGGCCACGCGCAACACGTAACGGGTGGTCTTGCGAATCCCGCTGGCCGACAACACATGCACGACCGCGTTATAGCCGTAGAGCTCGAAGATGTCCTTGCGCAGCCGGCGCGCGACGTTGCCCAGGTCCACCTCGGCCTCCACCACCACCCGACCGCCGACGATGTGCAATCCACCGGCGAACCTCAGCAGGGACGTGACCTCCGCGCGACGCGCACTGACCGACTTCACGACCAGGCGGCTGAGCTCGTCCTTGACTTCGGTCGTCATCGCCACGCGTCGTCACTCCTCGGTCCGCTGCCGCCCGGTCCATCTCCACCGGTCTGTGGACTTGCACCGTCGACCCGAATTTCCGCGGTGGCCGTGACCGGAGGCGCTCCCGGACCCTTGTGGGCCGCCCGGACCCCGTCCAGGGCCGCCGCGAGTTTGCCTGGATCATGTAAAGGTGTACCAGGTCGGGCCACATCGGCGAAGTGGACCTCGGCCGAAAGCAGCGTCGCGGTGCGGCGCAGGTGCTCGCGCTCCCGCTCACTGGGCACGCGCTCGGCGTCGATGATGATGTCGTGCACGGTGAACCCCGGTGCGTGCTGGGCCAACACGTGCAGATGACGCTCGACGGAGAAGCCAGCCGTCTCCCCCGGCTCGGCCATCAGATTGAGCACCAGCGCCCGCCGGGCGGTGGTGGCCCGCAGCGCCGCCGCCAGACCCGGCACCAGCACGTGCGGGATCACGCTGGTGAACCACGAGCCGGGACCGAGGACCACCAGGTCGGCGGCCATGATGGCGTCGACGGCCTGACGGGTCGCCGGCGGATCGGACGGCAGTAGGCGCACCCGTCGGACCTTGCCCGGTGTGGTGGCGATCGCCACCTGGCCGCGAATCAGCCGGAATATCCGCGGGTCGGTCTCCAGGCCCGACACGTCCGCCTCGATCTGCAGAGCGATCGGACACATCGGCAGCACCCGGCCCTTGACGCCCAGGATGCGGCCCAGCTCGTCGAGGGCGGCCACCGGATCGGCCAGCACTTCCGACAGCCCGGCGAGCAGCAGATTGCCGATCGGGTGCCCGGCCAACGCCCCATTGCCGCCGAAGCGGTGCTGCAGAATGGTCGCCCACAGCCGCCCGTGCGGGCTGTCGGATGCCAAGGCCGCCAACGCCATTCGCAGATCACCCGGTGGCACCACATCCAATTCGCTGCGCAGCCGCCCGGAGGAACCACCGTCGTCGGCGACGGTCACCACGGCGGTGACGTGCGGCGTCAGCCGGCGGGCCGCGGACAGCGTCGCGTACAGACCGTGTCCGCCGCCCAGCGCGACGATGCCCTTATTCGTCGGCGCGTTCATTCGCGCCCCAGGTCCCGGTGCAACACCCGCACCGAAAGTTGTGCTTCGCCCTCATCGGCCTTGAGGATCTGCATCAGCGCCTCGGCGATCGCAACGCTGCGGTGCTTACCACCGGTGCAGCCGATTCCGACCGTCATGTACCGCTTGCCCTCCCGGCGGTAACCGTCGACGACCAGAGAAAGCAACCGATGGTAGGCGTCGAGAAACTCCGCGGCGCCGGGCTGGCTCAACACGTATTCACTGACGGCCGGGTCCTGTCCGGTGAGCGGGCGCAGCTCGTCCACCCAGTGCGGGTTCGGCAGGAACCGCACGTCCATCACCATGTCGGCGTCCATCGGCAGGCCGTACTTGAAGCCGAACGATTCGACGGTGACGCTGATCGACGTGCTGGCTTCGCCGCCGAACGCGCGCTCGATGCTCTCCCGCAAGCCCCGCACCGACAGTGTCGACGTGTCGATGATCAGGTCGGCGGTGGCGCGCACCGGGGCCAGCATCCGGCGCTCGGCGGCGATGCCCTCGGCCAGGGTCTGGTCGCCCTGCAGCGGATGGCTGCGGCGGTTCTGTTCATAGCGGCGCACCAGCATGTCGTCGGATGCCTCCATGAACACCACCCGCGGGCTGATGTTTCGGGTGGCCAGCTCGTTGCGCACCTCATCGAGGTCACCGGTGAAGCCGCGCGACCGCACGTCCATCACCACCGCCAGCCGGGTGATCCGCGACCCGGCGTCCATGCCGAAATCCACCATCCGCGTGATCAGCTGGGGCGGCAGGTTGTCGGCCACATACCAGCCCAGGTCCTCGAGCACTTTGGCGGCGGTACCCCGCCCCGCGCCCGATAATCCGGTCACCAGAACGACATCGATGCCGGCCGGGGCACCCCGGGTGTGGCCCTCCGCCAATTCACCCGTCATTCGGCTTCTCCGGGTGGGTCAGGTCGCAACGCCTCCAGGACGGCGGTGGCGGTGGCCACACCGATACCGGGAACGGCCGTGATCTGGTCGACGGTGGCCTCCTTGAGGCGGGCAATGGATCCGAAATGGGTTACCAGCGCCTTGCGGCGATGCTCCCCCAATCCTGGCACCGAATCCAGCGCCGAGGCGGTCATTCGCTTGGATCGCTTGCTGCGATGGTAGGTGATGGCGAACCGATGCGCCTCGTCGCGAATCCGTTGCAACAGATAAAGGCCTTCGCTGTTGCGCGGCATGATGACGGGATCCGGCTCGGACGGCACCCAGATCTCTTCCAGCCGCTTGGCCAGACCGATCACCGCGACGTCGGTGATGCCGAGGTCTTCGAGCACGGCGCTGGCCGCGTTGACCTGCGGTGCGCCTCCGTCGACGACGTAGAGGTTGGGCGGATAAGCGAATCGGCGCGACTTTCCTTCGGGTGAAAGCATATTCGGATCGTTTTGTTCACTCAGGTGGCGCGCGAACCGGCGCCGCGTCACCTCGGCGATCGAGGCGACGTCGTCCGAGCGCCCCTGCCCGGCGGCTTCACGAATCCCGAAGTGGCGGTAGTCGGACTTGCGCGGCAGGCCGTCCTCGAACACCACCAACGAGCCCACCACGTCGGTGCCCTGCACGTGGCTGATGTCGACGCATTCGATGCGCAGCGGCGCATCAGCCAACCCGAGGGCTTCCTGAATGTTCTGCAGCGCAGCCGATCTGGCGTTGAAGTCGCCGGCCCTTCTCAGCTTGTGTTGCTGCAGAGCCTCTTTGGCGTTGCGCTGTACGGTTTCGGCGAGTGCCCGCTTGTCGCCGCGGCGGGGCACCCGCAGCGCGACGCGCGAACCGCGCAGGCCGGACAGCCAGCTGGTCAGTTCGTCGGAGTTGGACGGCAGGCAGGGCACCAGCACCTCGCGCGGCACCGGGTTGGCGGCCTCGTCGGCCGCACCACCCAGTTCGGCCTGCTCGCCGTAGAACTGCGTCAGAAACTGCTCGACCAACTGCTCCTCGCCGGAATCACCCGCCTCCGCGGACTTTTCGACGATCCAGCCGCGCTGTCCGCGCACTCGGCCGCCGCGGACGTGGAACACCTGCACCGCCGCCTCCAGCTCGTCGTCGGCGAAGGCGACCACGTCGGCATCGGTGCCGTCGCCGAGCACCACGGCCTGCTTCTCCATGGCGCGTTTGAGCGCACCCAGGTCGTCCCGCAGGCGAGCGGCCCGCTCGAAGTCGAGTTCGTCGGACGCGGCGTGCATTCGCTGTTCCAACTCGCGCGCGAAGCGGTCCGTCTTGCCGGACAGGAAGTCGCAGAAATCGTCGACGATCTGGCGGTGCTGCTCGGCGCTGACCCGGCCGATGCAAGGCGCCGAGCACTTGTCGATGTATCCGAGCAGGCACGGACGGTCGATCTGCTTGTGCCGCTTGAACACACCGGCCGAACAGGTGCGGGCCGGAAACACGCGGGTGAGCAGGTCCAGCGTCTCCCGAATCGCCCAGGCGTGGGAGTAGGGCCCGAAATAGCGCACGCCCTTGCGACGCGGACCGCGGTAGACCATCAGCCGCGGAAATTCCTCGTTGAGGGTGACGGCCAGCACCGGGTACGACTTGTCGTCGCGGTAGCGGACGTTGAACCGCGGGTCGAACTCCTTGATCCAGTTGTATTCGAGCTGCAGCGCCTCGACTTCGGTGTTGACCACCGTCCACTCGACCTTGGCGGCGGTGGTCACCATCTGCCGGGTGCGCGGGTGCAGGGCGGAGATGTCCTGGAAGTAGGACGTCAGCCTGCTCCGCAGGCTCTTGGCCTTGCCGACGTAGATGACCCGTCCGTGCGTATCCCGGAATCGGTAGACGCCCGGCTCGACCGGGATGGACCCGGGCGGAGGGCGATACGTGGCGGGATCTGGCACCCATCCAGGCTAGTAGCCGTCGGGCGGATGCCGGCCCCTCGGGATCACGGCTCGACGCGCCGAGAACGGCGCCCCTGGTTCGACCGCTGCCTGTAACGCATTCGAGCGCTTGTTCGATAAATAGGTCAGCCGCCGAGAGATCCGCCAACTCCCAGAAAAGGGCCGACGACCTCGGGTTACGACGACTAACCCGCGGTGTGGACGGTTTGGACGGCTCTCGTTCTGGTTACCAAGGTGGTAGCTGGACGTTACAGTGGGTGGCAATCAATGGAGGGAGTCCACAGATGTTCAAGCGCTCGTTGACCAGGATCGCGATGGGGGTTGGCGGCCTGGCATTGGCGTCGACCGCCGCAGCTGGGGTCGCATCGGCTGCCCCTGACTACGGCCCGATGATCAACACGACCTGCAGCTACGACCAGGCGATGCGGGCGGTGCACGCGGAAAACCCGATGGCCGCTCAGTACCTCGACCAGTCGCCGCCGAACCAGCAGTTCTTGCAGCAGTACCTGGCGTCGTCGCCGGATCAGCGCGTGAACCTGCTGCACGCCATCGAGCACAACCAGGGCGCGCAGCAGGCTTTGCCGATCTTCCAGCAGATGATGACCGACTGTAAGAACTTCTGACCGATCCACCTGACGGGCTATCCGTGCGAGCACGGATAGCCCGTTCAGTGGCTATGCAGGTCGGGCCGATACCGCGCCAATAGCGATCGCACGGTGTCCATGGCGTCGATCGCGCGTTCCTTGTCGACGGCCTGGATGGCCATCACGGGAATGTACTCGTCGTCGGGCAGGTCGATGCGCGCCCAGCGGTTCCCCACCGGGAACGAGACACCGGCGACGTCCGGCCACTCGATCAATTTGTCGCCCAGTAGGTTACGCACCGATATGCCGGCGGCCCCGACGCGCAGCCGGGGCCGGGCGAACAGCAGCACCACGCCCGCGAGGACCAGACCGAGCAGCGCCATCGCCACCTGGTCGCTGGTCTGGAACACCACCCCGGTCGATCCGGCCTTGAGCAAGAATCCGATCGCGATGTGCACCGCGGCGATGATGATCGCCGCCCCGTAAACGAATTTAGGTGTGCGGTAGGGACGCAACTCGACGTCCCAGCCCCCCTGGTCGGTCACGACCGAGCGCGCAGGTCACGCAGCGTCAGCGCGGTCTGCAGCGCCGCACCGGTCGCCTGAGCACCCTTGTCCTCGGCTGATTCGGGAAGACCGGCGCGGTCGAGGGCCTGCTCCTCAGTGTCGGTGGTCAGCACCCCATTGGCCACCGGCGTCGAAGAGTCCAGCGACACGCGGGTCAAGCCCTGCGTCACGGCGTCGCACACATAGTCGAAATGCGGTGTCTGGCCACGGATTACCACACCCAGGGCGACCACCGCATCGTGATTGCGGGTCAGTTCCTGCGCCACCACCGGGATCTCGATCGCGCCGAGCACGCGGACCACCGTCGGGTCGTCGATGCCCCACGCGGCGGCCACCTTGCGAGCACCGGCGAGTAGCGCGTCGCAGATCTCGGTGTGCCAGGTGCTCGCAACGATGGCCAACCGCAGACCGGATGCATCCAGGGGCCGAACCTCCGGCACGCCCGCGGCAGGACTCACAGAGCGCCGCCGAATTCGCCTGGCAGATGAACCGATTCGTGAAAGTCGTCGAGGCCGGCCAGGTCATGGCCCATCTTGTCGCGCTTGGTCATCAGGTAGCGGATGTTCTCCGCGTTGGCGCGCACCGGCAGCGGCACCCGCTCGATGATGTGCAGGCCGTAGCCGTCCAGCCCGACCCGTTTGGCCGGGTTGTTGGTCAGTAGCCGCATCGAGCGGACGCCGAGGTCGACCAGGATCTGCGCCCCGATTCCGTAATCCCTTGCGTCCGCTGGCAATCCGAGTTTGAGGTTGGCGTCGACGGTGTCCTCGCCGGCGTCCTGCAGCTGATAGGCCTGCAGTTTGTGCATCAGGCCGATACCGCGGCCCTCGTGGCCACGCATGTACAGCACGATGCCGCGGCCCTCCCGCGCGACCATCGCCATCGCGGCGTCGAGCTGAGGCCCGCAATCGCACCGGCGGGAACCGAACACGTCACCGGTCAGGCACTCGGAGTGCACCCGGACCAGCACGTCGTCGCCGTCGGCGTTGGGCCCGGCGATCTCGCCACGCACCAGCGCGACGTGTTCGACGTCCTCATAGATGCTGGCGTAGCCGATGGCGCGAAACTCTCCGTGCCGGGTCGGTATGCGGGCCTCGGCGATTCGCTCGATGTGTTTCTCGTGCTTGCGCCGCCACTCGATCAGATCGGCGATGGTGATCATCGCGAGGTCGTGCTCGTCGGCGAAGACCCGCAGCTCGTCGGTCTGCGCCATCGCGCCTTCGTCCTTTTGGCTGACGATTTCGCAAATCGCGCCCGCGGGTTGCAATCCGGCCATCCGGGCCAGGTCGACGGCGGCCTCGGTGTGGCCGGGGCGGCGCAGCACGCCGCCGTCCTTGGCGCGCAACGGAACCACGTGACCGGGGCGCGTGAAATCGTTGGCGATGCTGGCGGGATCGGCCAGCAGGCGCATGGTGGTCGCGCGATCGGAGGCCGAAATACCGGTGCCCACACCGTTCTTCGCGTCGACGGTGACGGTGTAGGCCGTCCCGTGCTTGTCCTGGTTCACCGCGTACATGGGCAGCAGCCCCAGCCGGTCGCAGATGGCGCCGTCCAGCGGGACGCACAGGTACCCCGAGGTGTAGCGGACCATGAACGCCACCAGCTCCGGCGTCGCCTTTTCCGCGGCGAAGATCAGGTCGCCTTCGTTCTCGCGATCCTCGTCGTCGATGACGACCACGGCCTTTCCGGCCGCAATGTCGGCAACCGCCCTCTCGACGGAGTCCAACCTCGTCATCGTCGCTACCTTGCTGTCTCAGGGGTCCGCAGGAAGAGCCCAAGTGTTGCATTCAGTATGAACCACCGCGCGGGCCACGTTATTGCCGCGCAGTTCGCGACGGACCGGCACGGCGCCTGTGCACCTTCGGAACGATGGGGACTGGCGCGGCAAAACGACCCCCGATCCGGTCCCAGCAATCTACGCTGGGCGCATGAGAATCGCGGTAAGACTGGCGGTACCGGCCGTGACCTTGATGTTCGCGGCCGGACTAGCAGCGGGCGTCGCCTCCCCGCAACGGGCGACGGCCGACGCGTGCGCCGACGTCGGCGGTCGGCATGTGAGCGTCGGCGGGTGCACGGATCCGGGTCGCTGGGGTAACTGGGTCCTTCCGGCCGGCGCGATGACGGTCCCGCCGCCTGACGCACCACCACCGTGCTACACCCCATCCGGCGAGCCCTACTGGACGCCTCCGGGCGAGCCCTGCTGAGCGAACCGGCGCGGCGCGCAGGTCAACCTCGAAGTCGACGTGATCGCGAAATACGTTGAGCGGTTGCTCACCCCGCGCTAGGCCGCCTTCGGAAAAGTGCGCGCCGCGCCGGTTCGCTCAGCAGGGCTCGCCCGGAGGCGTCCAGTAGGGCTCGCCGGATGGGGTGTAGCACGG
>NZ_LZKH01000087.1:0-14669 GCF_001672745.1 Mycobacterium sp. E1386 | reverse complement strand
GCGGGTCAGGTGGTCATGCGACGGTGGTCCGGTCAGCGCGCGACGGACGGCGGTCGACAGCGGCCCGTGTGCCGCCGGCAGGGCGGGTTCGGTGGTGATCGATGCGCGGGTCACGCCCACGACTACCCGCAATCCAGCAGCCACAAACGGTGCGGGGCCACCCCTACCCGCTCTCGGCCGGCAGCCGGAAGCTGATGTCGACCGTCGTCCCGGTGGGGGAGCACTCGAGTCCCAGCGCCGTGCTGAGAGCCCGCATCAGTACCAGGCCCCGCCCACCGTTGCCCGGGTCGGCTTCGGGCGCCTTCCACGAGCCCTGGTCGGTGATGCGGGCGCGGATCTCGCCGCCGGCGAGTTCGACGTCGAGCAGCATCGTGCCCAGCAGCTGCCCGGAGTATGCGTGCTCGACGCAGTTCGTGCAGGCCTCGTTGATCACCAGCACGATGTCGGCGGCCAATTCGCCCGGCACGTCGGCGGTGCGCAGCCATTCGGCCAACCGATGCCGGATGCCGACCAACCGCCCCGCGCTGGCCTCGGCCTCGATCCGAAGCGGGGACTGCTGGTGCCGGTAGATCACCATCGCCACATCGTCGTCATACCCCGCCGCGGGCGCCAGCTCACTCAGTACCGTATCGGCGACAGAGTCCAATGGCAGCGTCGTCGTATTCGCCAGAACCACTGCGGCGCGGGCCATCCCGTCGTCAATGGACTCGTGTTTGCGCTCGACCAGCCCGTCGGTGAACAGCATCAGGGTGGAGCCGGGCGGCAACACCCGGCTGGTCTGCGGTCGGGGTTCGGTGCGCCGGACCGCGAGCGGCACCGACGCGGCGTCGGTCAACATCACCGGCGTCCGCGGCTCGGACCCGACGAGGACAGCGGGCATGTGGCCGGCGTTACTGTATTGCAGCACACCGGATTCGGTGTCGAGGATGGCCAGGAAAACGGTGGTGCAGTATGCGTTCGGGATTAGCGATGCCGCCGAGTCGAGCTGCTCGAGTAGCAGCGCGGGCCCGGCCCCGTTGATCAACAGCGCCCGCGCCGAACTGCGTAGCTGGCCCATGACCGCCGCGGCCGGCAGCCCGCGACCCACACAGTCACCGACCACGATGCCGATGCGGTGATCACCGATCGGCAGCACGTCATACCAGTCGCCGCCGATTTCCAGGGGTGGGACGGCGGGCTCGTAACGCACGACGAAGCCCGGCGGCGGTTCCATGGTCGGCAGCAGGGCGCGCTGCAAGGTCAGCGACGTCTCGCGGGCGCTTTCGAATTGCCGGACGTGCTGCATGGCCAGGCTCAGGTGGCCGATGAGGACGGTCACCAGCAGCCGGTCTTCGGCGCTGATCCAGCGCGGCGAGCGCAGCTCCAGCCACAGCGCCAGGTCGCCCGCGCCGGAGAGCACCGCCACCAATCCGTGTGCTTTGCCGGGATTTTCGGGTCGCTCGACCGTTTTGGCGGTCAGCGGCAGCTGGTGACGCGCATCCTCGAAGGTATGGCGCAACCACGGATCCAGCCTGCGCCAGGACGTTTTGGACGTCTCGCCCGCCACTTGGACGGTCGGTTCGCCGTCGCCGGTCGGCCAGGAGATCGCGACCACCCGTTGTACGTCGATCGCCGTGCTGCACTCGTCGAGGGTGATCGAGAGCAGCTCGTCAACGCTTTTGGCCACCGCCACCGCCGTCGCCAACCGCAGCACCGCGCTTTCCCTTGCGGCGAAGGCTCTTTCGGCGGTGATGTCACGGATCGTCCCTACGAAGACGTCTTGCTCGCTGCCGCTGCCCTGAACCGCGTTGATGCTCACCGTCACCCAGACCAGGTGCCCGTCGCGGTGCCGAATCGGCGTCTCGTAAGTGGTGGTGCCGATGCTCTGGACCAGCGACTGCTGTTGGCGGGCGCCCTGTTGGTCGACCAACCACGGGTGCGGCCACCGGTAGGGCAGGCCCTCGGTGGGATAGCCGAGTATTTCGATGAGGGCGCTGTTCATCTCGATCACGGAGCCCTCGTGATCGGCGACGAAGAAACCCTCTTGCAACGAATTGACCAGCGCGGTACGGAATTTGTCGCGGTCGGCCAGTCCCTCGGCCCGGGCGCGCTCACGAGCGTAGCGGCGGTTGCCGTCCAGGAAGCCGCGCGTCGCGATGTCGAGCGGGACCAGCAGCTGCAACAGGAATTCCAGCGCGATCGGCGCGTCGACCTGGATATCCTGGGTCAGTTCGAGGATCAGCCCGACGTGGCGCTCGATGATCGCGAGCAGGCTGACTTCTTCTTGCAGGGCCCGGCGCCCCAGCTCATAGCCGGCAGCCAGGCTGTCCTCGTCCCGCGCCTGCAGGTAGTTGCGCAACGCCGCGGCGTACTGCGCGTGAAAGTCGTCGTTGTCGCTCATGTCGATGCCCCCCGATGACGGGCGGTCAACACCATGGCATCGTCGGTTTCCTTGGCATCCTTGCCGAGTAATTCTTCGGCGATGACGACGGCGGTGGCCGAGAAATCGATGTGGTCCAGGTAGTTCTCGGTGATCCCGTCTGTGCTTATCACCAGCAGGTCCCCCGGCCGGATCGAAACCACCTGCGCCGGCCTGATTTCCGGTATCCGGTAGCCGACGATGCCCGCGGTCAGCCGCGCACTGGATCGGACCTGGACGCCGGTCGGGGACTTGGCCAACAGATCGGCGGTGACATTGCCGACGCCCGTCCAGGTCAGCGTGTTGGCGGCGAAGTCCATCCGTGCCAACGTCATCGCCACCCCTCTGGTGCCCTCCAGCACCCGGTGGCAGAGCTGGATCAAGACTTCGAGCCGCTCCGAGCTGGAGCGTTTGACCGCCTCGATGGCGCGCAGCGCAGCGGCTGCGGCATCCGGACCGTGGCCGAGGCCGTCCACCACGCCGAACAGCGCCGCTTCCCGGCCGATGTCGACGGCGAGCCCCCGATCGCCGGAGACGTACTCGCTGGGCAGCGGGCGGCCCGCCCTTGCCCACTCGATCGGACCGAACCGGCCGCTGTCATGCACGGGGAGGGACCCATTTCCACATCTCGACGACCGTTCCCCGGCCGAGCGCGGACTCCACGAGCAACCTGTCCATCAGCCGGCGGGAGCCCGGCAGGCCCATCCCCAATCCGCGGCCGGTCGAATACCCGTCCTCCATCGCCCGCTCGATGTCGGCGATGCCCGGCCCCTGATCCTCGGCGCGCACCACCAGAGCCTTGCGGCCGTCCCGGTCGGCCGCGAAGACCCGGACGGTGCCGCGGCCGGCGTAACTGGTGATGTTTCGCGCGATCTCGGAGATCGCCGTCGCGATCATCGTGACGTCGGTGAGGGAGAATCCCAGATCGAGTGCGAGTTGGTGTCCGGCTTTGCGAGCTTCGACTATGTCGTCGGAATTGTCGATGGCGACGACGATATCAGTCGCCACCATCGCGCCCGATCGTCGGTTTCCGCTGCGTCAGTTGACGATTCAGCAGGGCGAGGCCTTCTTCGAGGTCCAGCGCCGTGTTCATGTCGTCGAACGCCAGCCCAAGCTGGACCATCGCGAAGGCCACTTCCGGCTGCAGGCCGACGATCACCGTATCCGCGCCGCGCAGCCGGGTCATGTGCGCAATGGTCCGCAGCGATCGGGCCGCGAACGAGTCCATCACGTCGATGGCGGTGACGTCGACGATGATGCCCTGCGCGCGGAACCGGCTGACGCGCTCCATCAGGTCATAGCGGAGCCGCTCGGCGTCGGAGTCGCTGAGCGCGGCCTGCACCGAGGCGATGAGGATCGCACCCTGTTTCAGGATCGGTACGGGCATGACGCGCTCGTGTTCCTCGTAGCTATCCCGGCTGCTCGCCGGTGCGGGTGACCTCGTAGCCCAGCAGGCGCTCGGCTTCCTCGATGCCGCCCTGCAGGTCGCCGACGGCGTTCATCTTCGACAGGTCCAAGCCGATGGTCACCAGCGTGAGCGCGATTTCGGAGGATAGGCCGGTGATGATGACGCTCGCGCCCATCAGGCCCGACGCGTCGACCGTCTGCACCAGGTGGTTGGCCACCGTGGAGTCGATGGTCGGCACACCGGTGATGTCGATGACCACCACTTTCGCGCGGTTCGCGCGGATGGCTCTCAGCAGTTGCTCGGTGACCTGACGGGCGCGCTGAGAATCGAGCACACCGATGATCGGCAGAATCAGCAACTGCTCGCGCACCTGCAGCACCGGCGTCGACAGCTCGCGGATGGCCTCCTGCTGCTGGCGGATGATGCGCTCGCGTTCCTGCACGAAGCTGACCGCCACGGTGTTGGCGATGCGGTTGGCCGCCGGTTCGTAGGCGTCCAGAACCCGATTGAGCATCTCGAATTCGGTCTGGTACTTCTCGAACAACGAGCGCGCGAGCACGTCACGCAGCAACAACACGATGCCGACGACCTCGTCCGTTTCCACGCCCCGCGGAATGATGCGCTCGGACAGGTCGCGCGCGTAGGCCTGCAGCGCCTCGACGCTACCGGTCTCGAGCACCTCCACGTAGTTGTCGTAGACGGCGGTCGCCTCGGAGAACAGCTCCTCCGGCGTCATCGCGGTGAGCAGTTCGGCCTCGGTGATCCTGCGTGCCCACTCCTCGCGCAGCACGGTGCGGTTCTGCCGCAGGTGCTGGACGAGTTGCGGCAGCAGGCCCTCGCTGGAAATGGTGGCCGCCTGCGCGGTGGCGCCCGCGCCGCTGAACTCCGCCGGCGAATCTGACATGTTGCCTCCCGAGTGCCGGTCCGGGCCCCGCTATGTGCAGGCTCGATTTTGCGAGACTAGCCTGGGTTGTCGCGGGGCAGGTGTTGAGGGCATATTCTTCTCGCAGTTCGCAACGCAGGCTAGGCTTGCAGCACACCTGAAGCCCAGGACAAAGGATCGCCATTGTCAGCTCCTGATTCGATTACCACGCTGGTTGAGGACCACGATGGAGTGTCCGTGGTCAGTGTCAGCGGCGAAATCGATCTGGTCACGGCGCCGGCCCTGGAACAGGCCATTGGCGCGGTTGTCGCGGAGAGTCCAACGGCACTGGTCATCGACCTCTCGGCGGTGGAGTTCCTCGGTTCGGTCGGTCTGAAGATCCTGGCGGCGACGTACGAGAAGCTGGGCACGGCGACGGGGTACGGGGTGGTTGCGCGCGGCCCGGCGACCAGGCGGCCGATTCACCTGACCGGGCTGGACAGGACGTTCCCGCTGTACCCGACGCTGGACGACGCGTTGACCGCGGTGCGGGACGACAACATCAGCCGGTAATTGCCGCTGCGCGCGGTTGCGCGACAAGGTTTTTGGGGAATGTCGGCGTCCCGATGCGATTTGCGGTTACCAAATTGGCGGGCGCCGAAATCAATTCGCTTCCCGAAAGCGGATAACGAATTTCGCGACCTTCGCCGTGAAACAGCGCTGACGCATCCGACAGGTGCGATGATCACGGCTATGGACGTCGATAATCCGCAAGACGACCAGCGGTGGGACAGCCACGAGCGTGGCGAAACCGAAATCCAACGGCTGGACCGCAATTGGAACAGCCTGCTGCAGGAGCTGCGCGTCGTGCAGACGGGTGTGCAGCTGCTCACCGGTTTCCTGCTGACCCTGCCGTTCCAGCAACGTTTCGACGTTCTCGCCCCGGTCCTGCGCGACGCCTATCTCGCGACGGTGGGGTGCTCGGTGGGCGCGACGGTGCTGCTGATCGCGCCGGTCGGCATGCACCGGATGCTCTTCCGGCGCCATCGTCTCCAGGTGCTGGTGTCCGCCGCGCACCGCTGCGCGTACGCCGGGCTGGCGCTGCTCGGCCTCGCGCTGACCGGAGTGACGACCATCGTGTTCGCCGCGGTGGCCGGCCGCAGCCCGGCGCTGATCGCGGGAGCGTGTGCGCTGACGCTGTTCACGTTGTTCTGGTGGCTGCTACCGATTCTGCTCCGCACCCGCGGCATGTAGTGCGAGTTCGGCGATGCGGGTCGAGTCCAGATGGTCGAGCAGGTCTTGTGGATCGGCGAAGACCGGTGCCGAGCCCGCCGCCTGCAGCTCCTCGCGCGCGATGCCGCCGCTGAGCAGCCCGATGCAGGGCAATCCGGCGCCCGCCGCGGCGTGCGCGTCCCACACGGCATCCCCGACGAACACCGCATGGTCGGCATCCACCCGGGCCCGATCCAGCGCGACCTGAACGATGCCGGGTGCGGGCTTGGCGGTGTCGACGTCCTGCGACGACGTCGTTTCGGAGATGACGTCGTCGCAGTCGAGGACCTTGCGCAAGATCTCCAGCTCGTCGTCGGGTGCCGAGGTGGCCAGCACGACCTGGAGCCCCAGTTCGGCGACGCGGTGCAGCAGCGCGCGGGCACCGGGTAGTGGCGCGAGCAGCGGGGTGCTCTCCCGGTAGTAGCGGCTGTGCCCGTCGCTCAGCCGCTCCTGGACCTCGTCCGGCGCGTCGTTGGAAAGCGTTCGCACCAGCGTCGAGCCGTCCATGCCGATGCACCGGTGGATTTGCCAGGCGGTCACGGGCAGGCCTTCGGCGTCGAAGGCGCGCAGCCACGCGTGGACGTGAAGATAGTTGGAGTCGACCAGGCTTCCGTCGACGTCGAACAATACGGCGGGTTTCATCTGCGCGGCATACCCAGGCCCGGGCCGGCTGACACCCCGTCGTTTGGGTTCGGGGGCGGCGGGTAACCGCGAAGCGTGATCCGCGGCTCGTTAGCCGCCGGGTCGGGCGGCGGTCCGACCGGTTGCCGTACGCCGCACGAATCACCCTGTTACACAGACTTTCTCACGAGGAGTGACGTTGAATCACCAGAAGGCCGACCCGGTCGATCACCAGCGGACCGCCCGTCAGCACGCCGGCGAAACCGTCACATACGGCGCGAACGCGCCCGGCCTGGCCGGCTCAGCCGTCGCTGTGGTCGCCCTGATCGTCGGTCTGTTCGCGCTGGCCACCCGGCATTTCGCGGCGGGCTTGACGGCCGTGATCCTTGCCGCCTTGCTCGGAGCGGCGAGCGCGGTCTGGTTGCTGCGCACGCACCGACGGGTGCGCGTCGCCGAACTCGCTTGGCACGCCGCGCATTCCGATGAGCCCGCCCCGCCGCCGACCAGTTGACCGCTGTGAGCTAACGAACACCGGACAGCGCGAATCCGCCCGCCGAGACGTTTAATCGCGACCATGACGGGGTAAAAGCCGATCATGGTCGCGCCCGTTTCGTTACGAGCAGCAAACTACTCGGTCGGGTACGAGCGTGAATTCCCCATGCTCGGCCTCGCTGCCGTGGCGGTCTGGGCCGTAAGTCTGGCAATCGGGCTGTTCGAGCTGCTGGTAGGGCACGAGGGCGCGGCGATCGTCGCGCTGATCGTGTCGGTCGTCGCGCCGTGGTTGGGCCTGGCCCTCGCGCATTACCCCTCGATCGCCAGGCGGCTGAGGCGGCTCAATGTCCGGCGGCGTGACTTTTTCGGACCGGTCGGTGTAACTCGCGCCTGAATGGGGTACTGCCTGCGCCACGGGTGAGTACAGGAAAGTGCGTCAACCCGGGCTCATCAGCAGGAAGGAACTGCCATGCCGACCGCGAGTGACTACGACGCACGCCGAGTCTCGGACACCGAAACTCAGGACAAGTCCCCGATAGGCGAGCTTGCCCCGACCTTGCAGGGATCCGCCACCACGGTGGTCGACGAGGATCCCAACGACGTGCATTTCTTCGAGCTTCCCGGCGCCGACCTGTCCGGCGAGGAACTGTCGGTGACGGTGATTCCCCAGCGTTCCGACGAGTTCATGTGCTCGAGCTGTTTTCTGGTGCAGCACCGCAGCCGGTTGCACAGCTCGAATGGGGACATGTCCATCTGCGCCGACTGCGCCTGACACCGCCGGGGTTGAATCGTTGGCGCACAACCTCTTTCAGGACTGCGCCCACTCGCGGTGACACACGGCGCAATGCCGGGTGACCATCGCCCAGTCCGGCTCGCTCTTGACGGGTTCGCGGATCAGGTGCGCGGATACGTCGCCACAGCCGGGGCAGGTGCAGATGGCGCGGTAGGGCTCGACGGGCTGGTCTCCCATCAGCCGCAGGTTTTCCGCCCGCGAGAACGGCACGATCGCCAACGGTTCGGGGCGCGGAGCGGGGTGCGGGTTGTCGAACCACAACAGGCCGCAGGTCACGGTCGCCACCGCTGTGAAGACGGCCAGGATCATCGTCGGGATGTCCCACGGCCAGTTCGGCGGGAGGGGCGTCACCACGAGAACCACCAGCACGGCGGAGATCACCGCGCCGATGATGGTGCCGGGTTTGGCGAATCGGTAGCCACCGACGTTCAGCGCTTCCCACGCCCGGATCTCCTGCTGTCGCCGGGCGACCTCCGCCAGGGTGGGGTGGCCCGGGCTGCGGGCCGGCGCCGGGGAATCAGCAAATTCGGTGACCTGTGGCCCGACCCCGCGTTGCTCGCCCTGCTCGGGCGGCGGGTTTACCAGCGCCATGCGGGCAGAGCTTAACGGCAAAGCGGCGACGCCGCAGCGTTGAACGCGGCGTCTTGCTGTCACGCCAGCTAATACAACTGGGTCGGGGTGGCGGGATTTGAACCCACGGCCTCTTCGTCCCGAACGAAGCGCGCTACCAAGCTGCGCCACACCCCGCTTGAAGCTCCGACAGCCTATCGCACCGCCCCATCGGCTGGCCAAACCGCGGCGTGGCGGCTCATTGCCACAGGCAGGACCGCTCGAACCGCGCCAGTGCCTCGGCGGGACCGCTCGGATCGAGTCCCTGCGCGCTGACCCACTCGTCGCTGAAGTAGGTGTCGTGGTAGCGGTCGCCGCTGTCGGCGATCAGCGTGACCACCGAACCGCTGCGTCCCTGCGCCACCAGCTCCGCGAGCAAGCCAAAGGCGCCCCACAGGTTGGTGCCCGTCGACGGCCCCACGCGGCGCCCCAGGACGGCGCTCACGTGGCGGGCGGCGGCGATGGACGCCGCGTCCGGCACCGACACCATGCGGTCGACCACGCCGGGCAGGAAAGACGGCTCGACCCGCGGCCGGCCGATGCCCTCGATTCGAGACGAGGTGGGCATCAAGACGTCGTCGCGGTCGTCGGCGTAGGCGGGAAAGAACGCGGAATTTTCCGGGTCCACGACGCAGAGCCGGGTCGCGTGCCGGCGGTAGCGGATGTAGCGGCCGATCGTCGCGCTGGTGCCGCCGGTGCCCGCGCCGACCACGATCCATTCCGGGATGGGATGCGTCTCCTCGCCCATCTGCTCGAAGATCGACTCGGCGATGTTGTTGTTGCCCCGCCAGTCGGTGGCGCGTTCGGCGTTGGTGAACTGGTCCAGGTAATGCCCGCCGGTGTCGCGGGCGACGCGCTCGGCCTCGGCGTACACCTCAGCAGAGTTCTGCACGAAATGGCAACGGCCGCCCTGTGCTTCGATCAGCGCCACCTTGGCCGAGCTGGTGGATGCCGGCATCACGGCGACGAACGGCAGGCCTAGCAGGGCCGCGAAATACGCCTCCGACACCGCCGTCGAACCCGACGAGGCCTCGACCACCGTGGTGCCCTCGTCGATCCAGCCGTTGCAGAGCGCATACAGGAACAGGGAGCGTGCCAGCCGGTGCTTGAGGCTGCCGGTGATGTGCGTGGTCTCGTCTTTGAGGTACAGCGCCACCTGAGCGCCGGGGCCGTCCGAGCCCCATGCCGACGGCAGCGGGTAGCGCAGCAGGTGGGTGTCGGCGCTGCGCCGGGCGTCGGCCTGGATCAGCCGGACCGCGTTGTCCGTCCAGCACCGCGAGCGGCTGCGAACCGCGATCCGGGTCCGCTCGGTCAACGCACCGAAACTGTTGGCTGCGAACGGGTTAGGTCGCTGGCCGAGTCGCGGCCGCCCATCGGGGTGGCGATCAACGTCAGCAGGGTGGCCTCGGGCCGGCAGCAGAAGCGCACCGGCGCGAACGGTGAGGTGCCGATGCCGGCGGAGACGTGCAGCTGCATGTTCGCGCCCCACCGCGAGGGTCCCTTCGCCCGGGTCCGGTCCAGGCCGCAGTTGGTCACCAGGGCGCCGTAGAGCGGCAGGCAGACCTGGCCACCGTGGGTGTGTCCGGCCATCACCAGTTGGTAGCCGTCGGCGGCGAAGCGGTCCAGCACCCGGGGCTCGGGGGAGTGCACCAGCCCCAGCCGCAGGTTTGCGGCCGGGCTGGCCGGGCCCGCGATCGTCTCGTAGCGGTCCCGGTCGATGTGCGGGTCGTCGACGCCGGCGGCGGCGACGTGCAGGCCGGCCACCTCGAACTCGCGCCGCGTGTGGGTGAGGTCGAGCCAGCCGCGCTCGGTGAAGGCCGCCCGCAGGTCCTGCCAGGGCAGCGGCTCACCGTAGATCCGGTGCGACGGGTTGGTCAGATAGTTCAGCGGGTTCTTCAGGCGCGGGCCGAAGTAGTCGTTGCTGCCGAACACGAAGACGCCCGGCCGCGACAGCAGATCGCCGAGGGCCTGCACCACCGCGGGCACCGCCTTGGGGTGGGCCAGGTTGTCGCCGGTGTTGACCACCAGGTCGGGTTCCCAGTTGCTCAGCTCGCGCAGCCAAGCCTGTTTGCGGCGCTGGTTGGGCAGCATGTGCAGATCGCTGATGTGCAGCACCCGCAGCGGCGTGGAACCCGGCGCCAAGACGGGCATGGTTATCTCGCGCAGGACGAAGGCGTTGCGCTCGACGACGGCGGCGTAACCGATGCCGGCGACGGCCGAACCGAGTGCGGCGGCACCGGCGCGTATCAGCGTGGGCAAAACATCAGCCATGCTGGCAGCCTACTGCTGGTTGCGCTTTGGCAAGGCATACCTTGCGCCACAGCGCCGAAGATGGTCGCCTACGGGGGCGGCTGCCCCGGCGCGGGCGGCGGCGGCGGTGCGAGCAGTGGGATGGTGATCGGCGGCAGACCCGGGATCTCCACCACCTGCGACCCGACCGGCGGTGGCCCGCCCTCGGGCGGCGGCGGCGGAGCCGGCGGGATGCCGTTGCTGACCTGGATCGTGATGATCGAGCCGGGGATCGTTGCGCCGCTCGGCGTGGTTCCGACCACCTCGCCCTGCTTGGCGGTGCTGTTGACGAAGTTGTTCTGGTCGGCGACCTGGAAGCCGGCCTCCTTGAGGCGGGAACGGGCCGCGTCGATGTCCAGGCCGGCGACGCTCGGCACCCGCGACCCGGGTGACCCGTCGACGTACCGGGGATCGGTGGGCGGTAACTGCACGGGCCCGAAATTGGTGGCGATCGGCTTCATCGCCGTGAACCAGGTGCGGGCCGGCTCGTTACCGCCGTAGAGGTCGCCCTCGCCGCAATGGCGCAGCGGCGACGAACACAGGTCCGTCGGCGTCGTGGAGTCGTCGTAGATGTAGTTCGCCGCGGCGTAGTGGTTGGTGAATCCCACGAAGCCGGAGGATCGGTGCGCCTCGGTGGTGCCCGTCTTACCGGACATCGGCAGCGTCCAGCCCGCCGCACCGGCGGAGCCGGACGCCGTGCCACCGCCCACCGCGTCTTTGCTCATCGCGTTGGCGAGGGTGTTCGCCAGGCCCTCCGGCACCACCTGATCGCAGGTCTCGGTGGTCACCGCGACCTCGTTCCCGTGCCGGTCGATCAGCTTGTCGATGGGGTTCGGCGGGCACCACGTGCCGCCGGAGGCCAGCGTGGCGGCGACGTTGGACAGCTCGAGCGCGTTCACCTCGATGGGGCCCAGGGTGAACGAGCCGATGTTCTGCCGTTTGACGAAGTCGGCCAGGCTCTCGTTGCTGTCGGGGTTGTAGTCGCGGGCGGTGCCGGGATCAGCGTAGGAGCGCAGGCCCAATTTGATCGCCATGTCCACCGTGCGGGTCACCCCGACCTGCTGAATCAGCTTGGCGAACGCGGTGTTCGGCGAGGTGGCCAGCGCCTCGGTCACGTTCATCGACCCGCGGTAGTTGCCGGCGTTGACCACGCACCAGGTGTCCTTGGGGCAGCCCTTGGCGCCGCCGCTACCCATGCCCTTGGCCTGGAATCGCCCCGGCACCTCGAGCGTGGCGTTGATGCCCATGCCCATGTCCAGGGCGGCGGCCGTCGTGAAGATCTTGAACACCGATCCCGCGCCGTCACCGACGAGCGAGAACGGCTGCGGTCGCATGGTTTCCCCGGCATCGAGGTTCAGGCCGTAGGTGCGGTTGCTGGCCATCGCCATCACCTTGTGCGACGTCTTGCCGGGCTGAATCACGCTCATCACGCTGGAGATGCCGGGCAGCGTCGGGCTGGCGAACTGGTCGATGGCCGCCTTGACCGGGATCTGCACGTCCGGGTCCAGCGTGGTGCGGATCAGGTAGCCGCCTCGGGCCACCTGTTCTTTGCTGATGCCGGCGCGGGACAGGTACTCCTGGACGTAGTCGCAGAAGAAGGCGCGATCGCCGGCCGCGATGCAGCCCCGCGGCAACTCGTTGGGCTGCGGCAGCACACCCAGCGGGGTGGCCTTCGCGGCGCGCAGCGCGTCGGCCTCCTGAGGAATGTTTTCGATCATGGTGTCCAGCACCAGATTTCGCCGCGCCAGCGCACCATCGGGGTTGGTGTAGGGGTTCAGCGCGCTGGTCGACTGCACCATGCCCGCCAGCAGCGCCGCCTGTTGCCAGTTCAGGTCCGAGGCGTTGATGCCGAAGTAGGTCTGGGCCGCGTCCTGCACGCCGAATGAACCGTTGCCGAAGGACACCAGGTTCAGATAGCGGGTCAGGATCTCGGGCTTGGTGAAGGTCTTGTCCAGCGTGAGCGCCATCCGGATCTCGCGCAGCTTGCGGGCCGGGGTGGTTTCCACGGCGGCGCGCTTCTCCGCGTCGGTCTTCGCCGTCACCAGCAACTGGTAGTTCTTGATGTACTGCTGTTCGATGGTCGAACCGCCACGGGTGTCGACGTCGCCGCGCGCGTAGCCCGCCAGCCCGGTCAGCGTGCCCTTCCAGTCCACCCCGTTGTGATCGGCGAACCGCTTGTCCTCGATGGACACGATAGCCAGCTTCATCGTGTTGGCGATCTTGTCGCTGGGCACCTCGAAGCGGCGCTGGGAGTACAGCCAGGCGATGGTGTTGCCCTTCGCGTCGACCATCGTCGACACCGCGGGCACCTCACCCTCGAGAAGTTGGGCCGAGCCGTTGGCGACGACTTCGGACGCCCGGTTGGACACCAGTCCCAATCCGCCCGCGAACGGAAACATCAGTGCCGTGGCAACGACGCCGGCCAGCAAGCAGTACCCGGCAAGCTTCAAAATCGTGAGAAGGGCCGGGGGGCGGTCTGACATGGCTACTACAGTAGCGGCCTCCAGTCACGCCACCACGCTGCGAGTTCACCCACTTTTTGCCCCCGTCATTGACCAGCGCTTTACCGCCGCGAGTGCGATAAAATTTGCGCGTGCGTCAGTGGGCGGACCCCGCGCACGTGTGCAAGATCACTTCGATCGCCTACCCTTTTGAGACGAGACGGGACGGCCGTCCCAAAAAAAGCGTTATCGGACTGTTGCGCAATTGGCAGCTGACCACCTAACTTAGACACACGGTGAGATTCAGGTAACACCGATGTACACAGTGTGGCGTAGATCGCAGGTGTGGATCTGCACCCCAGGAGGGCGGTCGTGAGAGCGGCCGGTAGGGAAGGGAACAGTTCGTGTCAGGAACACGGCCTGCGGCGCGTAGGACAAACATTGCGGCCGCACAAGGGGTACTCCGCAGCGTTGATGCCGAAGAACGGATCGCCTGGGTTTCCAAAGCACTGTGCCGGACCACGGACCCGGACGAGCTCTTCGTTCGAGGGGCCGCCCAACGCAAGGCCGCCGTCATCTGCCGCCACTGCCCGGTCATGCAGGAGTGCGGGGCGGACGCGCTGGACAACAAAGTCGAGTTCGGCGTCTGGGGCGGCATGACCGAGCGTCAGCGTCGGGCCCTGCTCAAGCAGCACCCGGAAGTGGTGTCCTGGTCGGACTTCTTCGACAAGAGGAGAACCCGCAGCGTCGGCTGACCCAGCGGCCCGACCGGGCACCTAGCGCAGGGGCCCTTGGGCCGCGGGGCGGGCCGCGTCGTCACCGGCCGAGGTGATCTGATCGGCGAGCGCGCGCAGCGCTTCGAGGTCCGAGACGTCGAACGGCAGCGAGGGAACGCCGATCACCGGCACGTGCGGGTTGGCGCCGGTGAACCGCGACAGCAACCTGATCTCCCGCTTGGCGGTCTGCGCGCGGTCGGCATGAATCCTGAGCACCGCCGCGGCCAGCGAGGCCGCCTCCGAATCCGGCTCGGCCGCCAACGTTTCGGTTCCGTCGATCGCCCGCTCGGCGGGCAACGAGCACAACGTCGGGTGAGTGCGGTTCAACACCAGCCCGGCGAGCGGCATGCCTTCGGTGGACAGCCGGTCGACGAAGAACGAGGCCTCGCGCAGCGCGTCGGGTTCGGCCGCCGACACCACCACGAACTGCGTGCCGCGCCTCTTCAGCAACGAATACGTCCGATCCGCCTTCTCCCGGAAACCGCCGAAGGTGGCGTCCAGCGATTGCACGAAAGCCGCCGCGTCGCTCAGCATCTGTGAACCGAGCACAGTGGACATCGCCTTCATCGCCAAACCCATTGCGCCGGTGACCAATCGGCCTATGCCGCGGCCGGGCGCGAGCAACAGCCGCCACAGCCGGCTGTCCATGAAGCTGCCCAACCGTTTCGGCGCGTCCAGGAAGTCCAGCGCGTTGCGCGACGGCGGGGT
>NZ_LZKH01000086.1:0-56215 GCF_001672745.1 Mycobacterium sp. E1386 | reverse complement strand
ACGGCGCAGTCCTGCTGGCTGCGCTGTACCTGCCGGCCGACACGCCGATCACGGAGGTGCTCGGCGGCGCGCCCGCCGTCCTGGACCAGCTCGTGACGGCGTCGCCCGGCACGCTGGTGATTGCGGCCGACGACAACGACGGGGCGGTGGGTGCGGCTGCCGTGTTGATCGGCGACGGCGAACCCACGTTGACCGCGGTCGGACGTCAGACGAGGAGCCTGCCGCTGGTGGCGCGGAGCGGCGACGGCAAGTGTCATTCCTATGCCGACCCGCGCCTGCAGCGTGAGGTCGGGATCCGGGGCACCATGAGCCGGCTCGAGCTGGCCGGTGGCCCCGTGGTGGCCGCGGTGGCGGGCGCGCCGCCGAGCACCTCCGTGATCGGCGTGTCGGCCGGCAGGTACAGCGCAGCCAGCAGGACTGCGCCGTTGCCGCCTTCGATGAGCGGAAAGTCGCGGGAGACCAGGATTACGCGACGGGCAATAGCATCAGCGTCGGAAGCCCGGCCGGCCGCCACAGCCATGGTGAGCGCGTCCTCGTCGGGTCCTTTGACCCGCCGGTCGCCCTTGCACCACGGCGGCGCATAAGTGCCGATCGAGATGAAGTGGGTCATCGTGCCTCGCTCCTGCGCGACGGAGCCCGCCGCGGTCGTAGATCAAATGAGATATATAGTTATAGCATTCAAGCGAATACGTTCGCGCCCGCGGCCGAGAGGAGCCCCAAGACGGTGGACAGGTCTCGCACCCTCAACAACCGCGTACTGGTGGTGACCGGTGCAAGCCGTGGCATCGGCCGCGCAATAGCGGTGCGCGCCGCTGCCGACGGCGCAGCCGTTGCTCTACTGGCGAAGACCAACGCCCCGAACGCCAAACTGCCCGGCACCCTCGGCGAGTCGGCGGACGCCGTTCGCGAGGCAGGTGGCCGGCCACTGCCGGTGGTGTGTGACGTTCGCGATCCGGAGGCGGTGGTATCGGCCGTGGCAGAGGTGGCAGAGGCGTTCGGCGGCATCGACGCCGTGGTCAACAATGCCGGCGCACTGGATCTGCGCCCCACGTCCAAGTTGCCTCCCAAGAATTTCCGCCGTCTGCTGGAGATCAACGTCGAAGGGCCCTTCGCGGTAGTGCAAGCGGCGCTGCCATACCTGCTGCGCTCCGACAACGCGCACATCGTCAACGTCTCGCCTCCGGTGAATCTGGAGCCACGCTGGGTCGGCTCACACGTCGGCCACACGGTGGGCAAGTACGCCGAAAGCCTGTTGACGCTGGGCTGGGCAGCGGAATTCGCGTCGGTACCCATCGCGGTGAATTCGCTGTGGCCCGCCGTCACTGTGGCCAGCACGGGGATGATTGTCGCGATGGGCGACGGAGTGCGCGCGCAAGCGCGAGACCCACGAATCATGGCCGACGCGCTGCACGCATTGATCACCCGGCCCGCCGATTGCACCGGCCACTTCTACACCGACGAGGAGGTGCTGCGCGAGGAAGGCATCGACGACTTCGCCGGCTATCGACTCGCCGCCCACGAGGATGACCTGACGCCGAACTTCTATCTGCCGTCCACGCCGGTACCGGCCTTATAGGTTGATCCGTGAGTCAATTCGACGCGCTACGCGCCAACGAAGCAGAACTCGCCGAGCTGCGTGCATCGGTACGGGGGTTCCTGCAGGCTGACCGGGCAGAATACGGCTGGGCGCCCGACGTCGACTCCTGGCTCGGACAGTGGGACGAGGGATTCAGCGCGCGCCTCGGCGCGGCCGGTCTTGTCGGGCTGATCATTCCCGAGAAGTACGGCGGACGGGGGTTGACGCACCTCCATCGCTACGTGGTGACCGAGGAATTGCTGGCGGCGGGTGCCCCGATCGCGGCGCACTGGGTCGCCGACCGACAGGTCGTTCCCGGCCTGTTGGCCTATGGCAGCGAGGAACAGTGCGAGCGGCTGCTGCCACGCATCGCTGCCGGGACCTTCTACTCCTCCATCGGCATGAGCGAACACGGCGCCGGCTCCGACCTCGCGGCCGTACGGACCAAGGCGACCAGAACCGACGGCGGCTGGCTGCTCACGGGTACCAAGGTCTGGACTAGTGGGGCACACCACGCCCATCAGGTTGTGGTGCTCGCCAGGACGAGTCCACCGGACCCGCAACGACGGCACGACGGCTTCAGTCAGTTCCTCGTTCCCTGCGACGCCAAAGGCGTGCGGATCGAACCGATCCTGCTGATGAACGGCGACCATCATTTCAACGAAGTCGCCTTCGAGGAGGTCTTCGTGCCGGACGGCGACGTGCTAGGCGAGGTCGGCCAAGGATGGCACCAGGTGACCGCTGAACTGTCCTTCGAGCGCAGCGGGCCCGAAAGGATCTTATCGACCGCGCCGCTGATCACGGCGGCGATCCGGCTGTTGAGCAGCTCTGGCGACACCGATGACGCCACCGCCGGGGTCGTCGGAAACCTTGTGGGACGGCTGATCTCGTTGCGACAGCTGTCGGTCTGGGTGGCACGCACGCTCAGTGAGAACAAGGACGCGGCGAATCAGGCGGCACTGGTCAAGGATCTCGGCACCCGGTTCGAGCAGGAATCGATCGACGTGATCAGCGACATGCTCGACCAGGTGGCACCGACACCGGAGCTGGCGGCGCTGGCGGCCACCGCTGCGCTGCACAAGCCCCTGTTCACCTTGCGCGGTGGCACCAACGAGGTGTTGCGCGGTGTTGTCGCACGCGGAATGGGGCTGCGGTGACGGCCTTTTCGAAGGGCGTGTTCGCGACCGACACCGCCGATGACGAACATGCCGAGCTGCGGCAGCTGGTCGACGATATCGGGCGGCGATCGTTCGATGCCCGGATCGGCCAGCGCAGAATTCCCGAGCAATTCGACGCGGAGTTGTGGCACAGCCTCAAGGACACGGGGCTGGCCCGGTTGACGAGCACCGCGGATCTGGGCGCGGGGCCGCGTGAGCTTGCCATTGCGCTCTCCGGCATCGCCCGGCACGCGGGCGCGGTCCCGTTGGCCGAAACCGACGCTCTGGCAGGCTGGCTCGGAAACCGGGCGGGCATCGAACTGCCGGAAGGACCACTCACCGTCGCAATCGCTGACGCGGACGCTTATGGGGGGCGCATCCTCGGGACGGCAAGTGACATTCCGTGGACGCGCGCATGCTCCGCCGTGCTGCTTCTCGCGCGAGGCCACGACGAAACGCGCGTGGGCATCGTCGACATCGACCGCGCCCAGCTGGAGGAGAGCTACAACCTGGCCGGTGAGCCACGCGATCGACTGGCTTTCGACCTGGCCGCCGACGAGCTCGCCATCGTCGAACCGGCCGTCGCCACCGAGTTGTCGCTCCGCGGCTCATGGTGTCGCTGCGTACAGGTCGTCGGGGCGCTCGATGCGGCAGCAGCGATGTCGGTGACGCACACGAGGGAACGAATGCAATTCGGCCGGCCGCTGAGCAAGTTTCAGTCCGTCCAGCATGCTCTTGCCGCGATGGCCGGTGAGATCGAACGCGCTCGAGCCGCCGCCACGCTTGCCGTCGTGGCTGCCGCTGAATATGGGTTCGGTTGTCGCGAGACGGAGTTCGCGGTCGCCGTCGCACGGGTCGCTGTAGGTCGGGCTGTCCCACCGGTCACGACCATCGCCCACCAACTTCACGGTGCGATCGGCGTGACCGCCGAACATCCGTTGTCATCGGTAACACTGCGCGCGCAGAGCTGGAGCAACGATTACGGCACGACGTCCGGCTACGCGCGTCGGCTCGGACGAATGGCCCTGAGCGCCACCGATCCGTGGGACCTGGTAATCGGCAATGTGTGACCGGTGCAGTCAACTCAGAAGGAGTAACAGTGACAGTCGAGAAATTCAACGGTGCGTCCGCGATCGTCAGCGGAGGCGCGGGGGGCCTCGGTGAGGCCACCGTGCGGCGATTGCATGCCGAAGGCCTCGGCGTGGTGATCGCCGATCTCGCCGCCGACAAGGGCAAGGCGCTCGCTGACGAGTTGGGCAGCCGCGCGGCTTTCGTGAGTACGGACGTGACGAGCGAAGACTCGGTCAGCGAAGCGATCGAACAGGCGAACCAACTCGGCCAGCTGCGGTATGCCGTCGTCGCACACGGTGGATTCGGCGTCGCGCAACGCATTGTGCAACGCGACGGCAGCCCGGCCGATTTTGCCGGCTTCACCAAAACCATCGATCTCTATCTCAACGGGACCTACAACGTCGCTCGGCTCGTCGCCGCTTCCGTCGCGGCCGCGGAGCCGCAAGCCGACGGCGAGCGAGGCGCGTTGGTCCTCACGGCGTCCATCGCCGGATACGAGGGCCAGATCGGTCAAACCGCTTACGCCGCGGCGAAAGCCGGTGTGATCGGATTGACGATCGCCGCTGCGCGCGACCTCAGCTCCGCTGCCATTCGGGTGAACACGATCGCCCCCGGGACGATGAAGACGCCGATCATGGAGTCGGTCGGAGAAGAGGCGATCGCGAAGTTCGCCGCGAACGTGCCCTTCCCCAAACGCCTCGGGGCTCCTGCCGAGTTCGCTGACGCTGCGGTCTTCCTGCTAACGAACGGGTACGTCAACGGTGAAGTGATGCGTCTTGACGGCGCACAACGTTTTACTCCGCGTTGACTTCTCGCGGCCGGCGCCTCCCCCAGGTGCGCCGACTTGAATTATCAAAATAGTTGTATATTTCGGACCCAGACGCGTATCATCCTTTCGTGGCGCGGGTCACACCGTGTAAGACTGTGCGGCACATTCAGGGCAATCGATGGTAACGAGGGGAGCACTTCATGGCCTTGCTCGACGGTCGGGTCGTCTTCATCACCGGTGCGGCCCGTGGACAGGGACGGTCACATGCCGTCATGTGCGCGGAGGAGGGCGCGAACATCGTCGGTGTGGACATTTGCCACGACCTCGACGTCGTGCCCTACCAGCTCGGCACTCTCGAGGACCTGGAGGAAACGGGCCGCCTGGTCGAAAAGACCGGCCAGCAGATGCTTACAGCGCAGGCCGACGTGCGGGACAAAGCCGCGCTGCAGGCCGCCTTCGACACGGGCGTCCAACAGTTCGGCCACATCGATACGGTGATCGCCAACGCGGGCGTCATCCTCACCAATGTCGATGAGGTGGACGCCTCCGAGGCGCTGCGGGTCGGAATCGACATCATGCAGATCGGCGTGTGGAACACTTTCCAGGTCGCCATCCCCCACATGAGGGAACGTGGCGAGGGAGGCAACCTCGTCGCGACCAGTTCGATGGCGGCGTTACTGGACATGACCGACGGTCGAGGCGGCTCCGACGCCTACACCATGGCAAAGCTGGCGATCACCGGCCTGGTGCGCGCGTATGCGAATTTGCTCGCAGCCGACCGGATCCGGGTCAACGCCGTCGCCCCGACCAACTGCATGACGCCGATGGTGACCGAGAACCCCGCACTGTTCAAGGTCATTGAAGCGAATCCGCACCTGGCAAATGCGATGCAGACGGCGCTGCCCGACTTTCCGATGATCGAGCCCAAAGACGTCAGCAACGCCATTCTGTTCCTGATCTCCGATCTGGGTCGGTCGTTCACCGGAAGCCTGCTCAAGGTCGACGCCGGCATGGACGTCCGCCGATAGGGGACGACGTTCGTGGACTACGGGATACGGGGCAAGTCGGCGCTGGTCGTCGGCGGGAGCAAGGGCATCGGTTTCGAGGTCGCGCGGATGCTTGCGGCCGAGGGGTGTCGAGTTTCGGTGCTGGCAAGAACAAAGGCCGACGTCGATGCCGCCGTGCAGGAGATCCGGCGCGAGAAGGGCATGGCCGTCGGTGTGTGCGCCGACGTCAGTGAGCCCGAGGCGCTCGGCGACGCGATCCGCCAGGTCGGCAACGAGTTCGGGCCACCACTGATCGTCATCGGACAAGCCATCTACCAGCATCCCGGCGACTTCGCCGACATCGAAGATCTGAACGCCTATCGAGAGTCGTTCGAGGCGTACACAATGAGCCAGATCTTCCTGCTCCGTGCGGTCCTTCCCGCGATGCGGGAAGCGGGCTGGGGCCGCTTTGTGCACATCGGATCGGCTACTGCCAAGGAGCCGACGGGGAACATCCACCATGTGGTCGCCAACGCCACCAGGCCATCCACGACCGGATTGCTCAAAACGGTTTCCGACGAGTACGCCCGTTACGGCATCACGGTCAATACCGTCGCCCCGGGCTGGATCGAGACCGACAACGCGATCGCCTATCTCGAGAAGAACCTGGGCACCGCCGATGAGCAGCAGCGCCGTGACTTCATGCTGACGCAGGCCCGCGTCCCCGCGGCACGGATGGGCCAACCTCGCGAAATCGCGTCGCTCATCACGTATTTGTGTTCGGAGACCGCGGGATACATCACAGGGGCGTGGATTGAGGTCGACGGTGGACTGCACCGATCGGCGTTCTGAGGGATAGGACGACTATGAGCACCGACCAGAAGGCACGAACGATCGCAGGCGTGGCCGAACTTGAATGGGCGAAATTGCCGATGGCCGCCGACCGGGGAGTCGGCTGGGAGGTGGTGCGCGACGCCGGCCCCGTGGTGTACATGGACGGGTGGTACTACCTGACCCGACGGGAGGATGTCCTCACGGCGTTGCGCGATCCAAGCACGTTCTCGTCGAAGAAGGCATTCGACGAGCTCGGCAGTCCCCTGCCGCTGGTCCCAATCTCATTCGACCCACCCGAACACACACGATTCCGGAAGATCCTGCAGCCGTTCTTCAGCCCGCACACGCTTAAGGACATGCTGCCCTCGCTGCAGGAACAGGCGATCTCCATCGTCGAGGCGGCCGCCGCGAAGCACGAGTGCGACGTCATGGCCGACATCGCGATCCCCTACCCGTCGCAGGTGTTCCTCACGTTGTTCGGCCTGCCGCTGAAGGACCGCGACCGCCTGATCGCGTGGAAGGACAACGTGATCGCGCTGTCGGAGCTGCCCTCAATGGAGGGCGCCGACCTAACGCCCGCACTCGAACTGGTCACCTACGTCTCGGAGGCGATCAATGAGCGCCGCCAAAATCCGGGGAACGACCTGCTGTCTCATGTGCTCAGCGGAGATGACCCGCTCGACGACGCCGAAGCGATCGGACTGAGCTTCCTCTTCGTCCTGGCGGGCCTCGACACGGTCACCGCTTCGATGGGCTTCGCCTTATTGGAACTGGCCCGCAACCCTGAACTTCGGCGGGCGTTGCGGGAAACCCCTGAAGAGATCCGAGTTTTCGTCGAGGAGATGGTCAGGCTGGAGCCGCCCGCCCCGATCGTGCCGCGAGTGACCACTCGGGAGGTGACCATCGGCGGCGTGGCGCTTCCGGCTGACACAAAGCTACGCCTGTGTCTGGCGGCGATCAATCGCGACGACAGTGACGAGATCTCAGCTAACCAGGTGGTCATGGACGGAAAGATCCATCCGCACTGGGGATTCGGCGGCGGACCGCACCGCTGTCTCGGCTCCCATCTGGCACGACTGGAGCTGAGCCTGATCATCGAGGAGTGGCTGAAGCGCGTGCCCGAATTCGAGGTGGCCCGGGGCTGCGAGCCCGAGATCGACTTTCCGGCGAACACTTTCGCCCTTGGCTCGCTAATGCTGAGATATTGACCGGTGGCCACCTCGAGCACGCTCCCCACCGTTGCAGTGGTATGTGTCGAGTGCCAGAACGGCGTGCTAGGGCCCGAATCGGTACTCCCACAGCTCGCCTCGGACAGCGCGGGACTCGTCGGAAACCTCCGCCGGCTCCTCGACGCGGCGCGGATCTCCGGCGTGAGGGTGGTCCATGCCACCTATGAAGGCACCCTGGGCGGCGGGCACACGGGCACCGCACGCATTTGGCGGTTACTGGGACCAGCCACTGCGGCATGGGCGCCCGGTTCGCCTGAAACTCAGGTGCTTTCCGAGCTGTTCGCGCCGACCGACCTGGTGCTACCGCGCCACCACGGTTTGTTCCCCACCATGGATTCCGAGCTGTTGCCAGTCCTCAGGGGTCTCGGGGTGCGGACGATCGTGCTCACCGGTGTCTCGTTGAACCTCGCACTCCCGATCTCCGCGGGACATATCACTCAGGCTGGCTTCGCACTCGTTGTCCCGCGCGACGCCGTTTCGGGTACGCCGGCCGAGTATGGAGACCAGGTGCTGGACAACACTATTGCCGTACTCGGCCGGTTAACCACCGTCGATGACCTCATCGGAGAATGGACGTCATAAGCCTTTGACTTAGATGGGATCGAAGGCGGAGATCAGCCAGCGCGCGCCGCTCTTGTCGAGAGTCACTCGCACCGCGGACGCCGTATCGGTAGGAGCATCATTGCCAACGGTCACGGCCTGATTGACGAACACCAGGGCAACCGCGTGGTTAGGATTTGCTGACACCGAGGCAGCGGCGGGAACGGTCGCGATCGACGCAATGTGGTCCTTCTTGGCGCCGGGTATCACCACATCGTGAATCAGTTGGCTGTAGGAGTCCTTGAATTGACCAGTCAGCCGGTCACGGGCGACTCCCAGATCCTTCTCGACGCTGTCGGGCTGGTATGAGAGTATCGCTACAGTGGAATCCTTAGCGGCGGCAACGGACTCGATGCCGGCGACGCCTGATCCGCGGACCCAGGCGTCTTGCCACTTGAGGTAGCCGGCAGCACCTGCAATCACCAGAGGCAAGATGGGTAACACGCTGAAGGCCACCACACGCAACCACTTGATTCGCTTACCTGCCGGTGGCTGATCGCCTTCCGAGTGCTGGGCATCGTCCCCCTCGGGGGATTTATCCTCTGGTGCCTCAGTGTCTTCGAGGTCGAGGGCGTCCTCACCGCCACCGGTCTCCTCAGCGTCACTGCTTTCAGCAGCGACCTGACCAGCGTTCTCCTGGGCAACGTCCGCTTCGTCCTGCTCGACGGCGGAACGACTTTTAACTCGCACTGCGCTTCTTTCCTTCCCGATTCATGGCCATGGTCATCGCCGCTTCACCCGTCCGCGCAACTGTCATGGCACGAAAGCGACGTTGGAAACCTTGGCCTCGCCGCCAAGCTTCTGTACGGTAATTCGCATCCGCCAGTGCCTCGGATCCTGTTCGGATGCACCGCGATTGGACGTCTTTACCGAAACAGCAACCAGCACTTGAGCTTCGTCCCCCGACTCTGATTCCAGACCGGCCTCGGTGATCGTTCCCACCGACGTCGACTGCGCCTTCTTCACGACATCCATGAAAGGCTGAGATCGATGCGAGAAATCTTCGTAGAAAGTGCCGGTCGCACTGTCGAGAATGCGCTTGACATCGGTGTCGGCATGCTGCCAATCGATAGTGGTCAAATTCAGTGCGCCTTGCCTCGCCACTCGAACCAGCAACTCACGCTGCTGCTGAGCCTGGCGGGCCTTGTGTTCCTGGAACCCGAACCAACCGGCCAGGGCTCCCAAACCGACAACTGTGACCAACACCAGGATGACCGCTAAGCGGACCGGCGATCTAGGCTTCTTGATCGACGCGTCGCCTTCTTCATCGCGGTCGGCACCGCCGTCCTCGGCACGAGACTCGTTGTGAGACGGGATTTCCCCGCTTCGCCCCTTTCCCGGAGCAGTCTTGGAGACCGGTGGCGCCTCCGCGCCTTCGTGGTTGTCCGCGGCGTCATCGAGTGGTGGTGACGAGCTCTCGTCAGTGCTGTTGGACGAGTCGGACGCGGCTCCAAGCATTTCCACGTAACTCAGTTCCTCTTGGGTGGCACCAGCATGCTTTGCCATGTTTGCTCCTTTCTGCTGCCGCGGGCGAGGTCGCTCTGGGTGTACATGCGCCCATCTGGCCCCATGTACATGCCTGTGGCTGGGTCGTATTGAACTGCGGCAATTGGTGGCGGCAACGGTCCCGGGGGTGATTGCGGCGGTGCCTGCCCGGGTGGTTCCTCACCGGGCGCGAACTGCGGGACGCCTTGACCGGTATATGTCGCGTTGGGATCCCCCTTCCAGTTGAAGCCGTCGTTGAGGGGGACGTAGGTCTGGTCGCTTTCGCACAGTTTCACCGTCGGGGCCCGCTTACCGGGGCGGGTTTCGCACGGATAGTTGTGGGCGCCACGCACATTGAGCATGGAGTCTTGGGGCACCCGGCAGTAAAAGTCTCCCTTCGGAGGATCCGGATAGTCCTCGTAGCTGGGCGACCGCTGTTGCTGGGCCGGCAGGAATCCGGTGCTACATACCGGTGGCCAGTTGAGGTTGAGGTTGAAGCTCAGGAATCCCCCGTTGTAAGCCTGTTTGGTGTTCTTGTTGGGCACGGCGATGGACAAGATGTCAGCCGCCCCCTGTGGCAACTCGACCAGGATTGATTCCAAATTGTCCCGGTAGGTGACGCCCACCTGCCCGACACTGACCAGATTGGCCAACACAATAGGCAGCGTGGGGTTGAGCCGGTCGAACAACGCCCGGCCCTCCGCGGCCGCTGGACTACCCTTTTGGAGAAGGCCACGCACCGAAGAATCGTTGTCGCGCAACTCACCTGTGATGGTCGCGAGGTGTGCGGCCCATGCTTGAACCGCATCCGCCGAGTCGGTTTGGCTGTCGAGCACCGGCTTGGACTTGTCGATCAAGTCGACGATGGCGTCCAGATTCTTGCGGGCATCGATCGACAGGTTCGCCGTCCCGCTCACCAACCGAGACAGTTCGGGACCGAGGCCGCCGACGGCCACATAGGATTCGTCGACCACGGTTTTCAAGTTGTCGCGCGGGATCGCCGTCAAGCCCCGATTAGTTGCGCCCAACAGTGAGTTGATGTCTGGCGGTACATAGGTCCGGTCGGCCGAGATCATGTCGCCGTTCTTCAACGACGGCCCTTTGCCGCTGCGCGGTAGCAACTCCACATATTGTTCACCGACGGCCGACACGCTGTGCACTTCAGCATTGAGGTCGGCGGGGACCTTGATGTCCGAATTCAGTTGCAGCACAGCCTGGGCGCCGCTATCGGTCAGCCGCACAGCCTGCACCCGACCGATCTCGACACCGCGGTAGGTGACGTTGCCGCCCTCATAGAGACCACCCGCTTGGGGCAGCTGGAGCGTCACGGTGTAGCGGTCCACTCCGAAAAACACGGTAGGTACTTGGATGAAGCCGAAGAACATGATGGTGGCGGCGGTCAGGCTCAGCGCCGCGAAGACCACCAGCTGTATCTTGACCCGTCTAGTCAGCACGATGTCACGGCCCTTGGTTGAAGTGGTAGGGAACAACCAGCGGGTTGCCGGGGTTGTAGGGCCCACCTCCGGTACAGGGGCTGGGCATCTGGCCGATGGTGCGGCCCCACTGGAGCTCTAGCTCGGTCAGGTTGCACTCAAAGCGTGTTCCGGTGAAAAACGAGGCGTCGAGCCGACTCAGGGTCAGGTCGATCACCGCGGTCAAGTTGGCGTAGTCCCCACGCAGCCATTTGCTCATGGTGTCCCGTGGCCACGGGAAGGTTCCGTAGAAACCGAGTGCGCGAGTCAGGGCCGGCCCAGCGTCGGCCAACGACTGCAGCACCGGGCCGAGGTCCTTGAGCTCCTTGATCAGGTTCTCCTTGGTTTTGTTCACCGAGTCAGCGGCAAGCGCACCGAATTTGCCTACGTCGCCCAGCGCTTGGGCGAGGTTGTCCCGCTCATGAGCCAACACAGCCAAGGCGTCCGGCACGGTCTTGAGCGCCTTGTCGATCACAGGCCTTTGGTCGGCGAATTGCCCGACAAGGTTGTTGAGGCTGTCGGTTGCGGCGATGATGTCCGCTTTTTGATCGTTGAGGTAGCCGACGAACTTATCAAGCTGCCCGAGCAGGCTTCGCAAGTCTTGCTCGCGACCGGTAAATGCGGTGCCCAATGATTTCGTAATGTCTTGGAGCTGACCGAGACCGCCGCCGTTAAGCAGCAGTGAAACCCCGGCCAGTGTCCGTTCGGTCGAGGGATAGCTGTTGGCCGACGTCAACCGAATGAGTGATCCATTCCTGAGCTTCCCTTGGGGTGGCACACCTCTCGGTGGCGCCAGTTCGACGTGCACTGACCCGAGCAAGCTGGTTTGACCGATGGTGGCGCTCGCGTTGGCCGGCAGGTCAACGTCGCCGTCTATGGTCATAGTGACCAGGGCATGCCAGCCCTGAAGCTCGATCTTGGTGACATTACCGACGGTGACATCGTTGACCCGGACACGCGAATTCCGCTGCAAATTCTGGACATCGGGCATCTGCGCTTGAATCGTGTAGGCGCCGGGGCCCTGGCCTTTGGTTCCTGGAAGGGTAAACGAGTTTGCGCCACGGAAGTCGCAGCCAGCGAGCGCGGCCAACGCCAGTGTCGCCACGAGCGCCGTCGCGACACGCCGGCAGATCTGTGCTCGACTCACTGTCCACCTCCGGGTGGCGTCATCATTCCTCGCAGGCCATCGGCCGGATTGGTAGGAACGGATTGATTGATCGGCGGCGCGGCCGGTCCCTCTGGCGCCGGTGGAGCGACAGCCGGGGCTGCGGGGTTGGCCGGATCGGCAGCCTCAGGCGAGTTGGCCGAGGCCGGTGGTCGCGGGGGAACGTAGTCCGGCCGCAGCCAATCCTCGCTATATGTGATTTCGTTGGGGCGCGCCGAGGCGCCGACGAACAGGTTTTCTCCTAGGGGCGGGAAGTTGTACTGGCGGTTTTTGATGATGGGCGCCAGATACTGCACACACAATTTGGCTGACTGCTTGCTGCCCAGGCGCGACGCCGCCTGGACTGCTGAGCATAGGAATTGAATCGGATTAGCGAAGTTGTTGAGCGCAAGCGCGCCGGTCAGTGTCCCCTGTGCGGGTTGGTAGATGTTCAAGAAGTTTTGGAACGCTGTCGGGGCGGTGTGCAGAACTTGTTTGACATCGTCAAGGCTGTCGTTGAGCGCTGCAGATACCGAGGCCAGCTTGTCCGAGGTCGTACCCAACGCCTCTCGGTTATCGGCCACAAAGTTTCGGACGTCGTCGGCGATGTCATCGAGATCGTGAATCGCATTGCCGACTTGGTTGGGATCTTCGGCCAGCAGGCCGGTTGTCGCAGCCAGATTCTGGTTCAACTGCCCTAACAGGTCGCTGCTGTCATGTAACGCGGAGACCAGGATCGACAGATTCTTCACGGTGCTGAACAGATCGTTGCTGTGGTCGCCGAGAGCGGAAATCGCTTGCGACAGCTTGATAATCGTGTCACGGATATCGGGTCCCTGACCACGCAGGTTGTCGGCCGCGGTATTGATGAACGCCCCAAGAGTGCTGGTACCACCCGGTTGGGTGGGCTGCAGGGTCTCGGTCAGCTTTTCCAGTTGTCGGCGAAAGTCGTCGTATTCCACCGGCACAGCTGTCCGCTGCTGAGGGATGACCGCATGATCGGGCAGAACCGCACCTCCGGTGTAGGCCGGCGTCAATTGGATGGAGCGCGGCGTCACCAGTGATGGCGACAAAATTACCGCCTTCGCGTCGGCGGGCACCTTGTATTTGTCGTCGTACCAGAAGCTGATCTTGACACCGTCGGGCAAAGGTTCGATCTTGTCGACCTTGCCGACGCGCACCCCAAGGATGACGACGTCGTCGCCGCCGTAGAGGCCGGTGCTGTTGGCGAAGTATCCGGTGACGTAAGTGCGCCCGATGCCGACGGAGCGGACCACCGTGATAACTCCGCCAACCAGCACCGCCGCCAAGGTGACGGCTACGACGAGTCTGGCCCTAGGTGCCCTCACTGTCCACCAACTTCGAATGAGGTCGGCGGGGCCGGAGTCGCAGTTGACTGTCCTTCGCCGGGACCCGGCAGCGCGGGAGGTCCTGGCGGGGGACCGCCGGGTGGGGGCGCTGCGGGCGGCTCCCGATACGGATAGCAGCCAGGCCCGGGTAACGGCGCACCGGGCGGACCGCACGAATGATCGCCGGGGTTGCCGGTGATGGCGTCTGGGATGGTCATGCGCGGGTCGCCGCCCTGGCCGGTCCGCGGGAACGGAATCGGCAGTGGAGGAGTGGCCGGCTGCCCGGTCTGGGGATCGGCGCGTTGAGAGGGCAGAAGGACATTGGGGTCCAGTCCGAGATCGGAGAACGCGGCGTCGACGAATGGCTGCACGAACTGCCCAGGAAACAGGTTGGCCAGGTAGGCCTTGAAGAAGGGGCCTGACGAGACCGATTCACCCAGGCCCAGAGCGTATCTGCTCAGCCCTGTAATCGCCTTCTGCACATTCTGTTTGCGGTTGTCCACGATCGTGAGCACGCCGTTGAGTTTGTCGAGCGCAGGCTTGAGCGTGCTGCGGTTCTCGCTGATGAACCCCTTGAGCTGCTGAGCCAGCGCCGAGAGATTGTGCGAAATCTGTTCCAATGAGCGGCTTTGGCTTCGCAGCTGCACCAGCAGGGCATTGGTGTTGGCGACGAGGTTGACGATTTCGTCGCTGCGTTCGGCCAACACCTTTGTCGCTTTATCGGCGTTAGCCAACAAGTTTCGCAGCTCGCTGTCGCGTTCGTCGATGGTCTTCGAAAAGCGAGCCACTCCTTGCACCGCCGCCTTCAGATCTGGCGGGGTGTCAGAGAAGGTGTTGGCCAGCACGGCCAACGAGTTGGACAGTTGCTTGGTGTCCAATCCGCTGATGGTGGTGGTGAGATCGCCTAGCGCGTCGGGTAACTGATAGGGCGAGGTGGTTCTCCCGAGCGGAATCGGGCCGGCCAGTTGTCCGTCCCCGCGCGGGGTGACTTCGAGAAGTTTGGTACCGAGCACCGTCCGTAATTTGATCGCCGCCTCGGTGCGGTCGCCGAGGCGGACACCGTTGGCCACAGTGAATTTGACCAGGACGCGCGCTCCGTCCAGGTCCACACTGGACACCTGACCGACCCGAAAGCCCGACACTTGGACGTGGTCACCGGGCAGCAAACCGCCCGCTTCGGCGAAGTAGGCCGAATAAGTCCTTCCGGTGTTGAAGAACGGCAGCTTCTGGTAGTTCACCGACAGCAGCATGAGCACTAGGACGGCGCCGAGGCCGACCGCGCCGATGAGGAGCGGATTGCGTTCGGAGAAGGGCTTCATTTCGGCGTGCACCGCCCGGTGGCCTGACCGGCCAGCTTGATGTAAACCGGTTGCCCCCCTTTGCCATTGACCTTGAGCACGAGGTCGCACAGATAGAAGCTGAAGAAGTCTCCATACATGCCCTGCCGATTGAGAATCTGGAATGCCTCAGGCCAGGTCTCGAGGTAATGGTCGAAATAGTCGCGATCGGCCAGCACAAGCGAGGTGGTCCGATCCGTTTCGTGCACTACCTTCGTCAGCGGCGGCCGGGCCTGTGCCAGGAGGTCGGCCACCGACGCCGCAGCGGCGTTGGCGTAGGCCACACCGTTGCTGATGTCCTGCTTGCGGGCCTTGAGGCCTTCCACCAGTTCAGCCAGGGAGTCGACCGCTTTGCCGAATTGTTTGCTCTGCCCGCCGAGCGAACCCAGGACGGTATTGAGGTTGGTGATGACTTGACCGATCAGTTGATCGCGGTCGGCCAGCGTGTTCGTCAAGGCGGCGGCCTGGGTGAGAAACGAGCCGATGGTGGCGCCCTGACCATCGAAGGCGGCGATCAGTTGACCCGTCAATCGATTCACCTGGTCGGGGTCCAGCGCGCGGAACAAAGGTCGGAAGCCGCCGATGAGCGCGTCGAGATCTAACGCCGGCTCGGTGCGACTCAGCGGGATGGTGTCACCGGGATGCAGGAGCGTGACGCCCCCGGCCCCCTCCTCGAGGGCCACATACCGACCGCCGATGAGGTCGGCGAAGCGAATCGCCGCCCTGCTGCCCTGGGTGAGCACTACCGAGTCAGCAGCGGTGAACTCGACAAGGACTGTGGAGTCGGGCTGGATGGTGATCTTCTTGACCTTGCCGACGTCGACACCGGCGATGCGAACGAAGTTTCCGTTCTCGAGCCCGGACACGCTGGAAAACTGAGCTTTGTAGGTCTTCTCCGGCTGGAAGCGCAACTGGGCGAAGACGGCGATCAGTGCGAACGCACCGATCAGGCACACGACCAAGTAAATGGTCAGGCGCCAGAGGGCGCCTACCAAGTTCTCTCGCATGTCTACTTTCCTCTGGTCACGTTGGAGCGGGGTGCCTTAAGGCGCTGGGGTGTAGGGCGGTGGGGGCAGCGGCGCGCACTCTTGGGTGACGACTCCGCATGTCGGCTGCGTCCCCCCTGGTGCCGGAGGCACAAAGGGCTCGGTCCCTGCAGGCGGTGGACCGGGTTCGCGCGGCCTTCCTGGCGGTGGTGCCGGCGGCAAGCCGGGGTACAACGGGGTTCCATCGGGCGCGTATTGCGGCGCCCCGTACGGAGGCGCCCCCGGATAAGGGATGGGGCCGGGCGCCGGTCCGCCGGGATGCCGAATGCTCGGCGGTCGGGGTATCCCGCGCGTGACGGGGAAGTAGTCGACGTATCCGGGGAAACCGATACCGGGGTTGGGCCGCAGATCCATCCCGCTGCCCCACCCGGTATTCGTGACCAGGTAGCGCTGCGGCCAGTTCTTATAGACGTCAGGTAACGATCCACACCCTGGCTGACCGCCGGGCCCACCTTTGGCGCCGTTGATCGGCAGGTTGTCAGGGAACTGGTAGGTATCGTCGCCGAGCAACAGCGCGACGTCGAGGACGACCGAATAGCCGGTGTGGCCACCGGCAATGGGCAGGAAATCGTCGAGCACATTCTTCCCGCCGACGATCGTGCAGGTGAGTTCGGGGTTGTACTTCATCAACAGGCGGGTGGTGGATTCCAACAAGTTGACACCGTGTACGAGGTTGTCCCTATTCGGGCCGATCAGGTTGATGCCGGCGCGGGAAAGCCCGCTGACGTTGAGCAGCAGCGCGTCAAGTTGCTTGGCATCATCGGTGATGGCGGTGCTCGTGGTACTGACCGAATTCAACACGGACACAATGTTTTGCGCTGCCGCGCTGTAGGTGTCGCTGAATCCCTTCAGGGCGCCGAAGTCGGCTCGGATCGTCTCGCTGCGGGGATTGACCGCTAGCAGCACCTCGTTGAGGTCGGTGATGGCCTCACCGACGACAGGCCCTTTGCCGCGAAATCCATCGGCTAGGGCCGTGAGCACTGCGTTGAGTTTGGGCACGTCGACCTGGTTCAGCACCGACACGAGGTTCTGAAATACCGTGTTTGTCTCGACGCTGACGTCGCTCGAGGGCACAACGGACCCTGCCGTTAGCCGTTTTGGACTCGGGGTGTTTGGGGTAAGTAGGTCGACGTATTTGGCACCAAACGCGGTAGTGGCGGTGATTTTCGCGCCGATGTTGGCAGGAATGTATTGCAGCTGTTCGGGATACAGCTCCAGTTGGAGTTTCACAGGGTTGCCGGGCTGAACCGCCGAGACCCGGCCGACCTGCACACCGCGCAACTTCACCTTCGCGCCGGGTTCCATGACCAAGCCCGCACGATCAGATGTCACGGTCACGCGGGCGTACGGTCTGAGGTCTCTGTTGAACGCGGCCGTCGTTAGTACAACCAATCCAATGATGAAGGCGAACAGGATGAAGGTCCACAGCGCCGGCGGCAGCCCGGCCTCTCGTCGCGTTCGGCGCATGGTCGTCATAGCTGCTACCCAGACAGGTGGAAGTTGCCGGACACTCCATAGGCGGCCAATGCCACCGCCAACGTCACCGCGACCGCAACGGTCAGCGAGGTGCGCACGGCGCGACCGACCGCCTCACCGACGCCCGCCGGCCCGCCCGACGCGTGGAAGCCGTAATACGTGTGCACCAACATGATTACGCTGCCCGCGGCAATAACTTGTAGTAGGGACCAGATCAAGTCGGTGGGCTGAAGATAAGTACGGAAGTAGTGATCGAACACGCCCGGTGACTGCCCGTAGACGAAAATGATCAAGCTGCGGGTGGCCAGATATCCGGACAACGTCGCCATGCACCACAGCGGGATCACCACCAGCACACCGGCTACCACCCGGGTGGAGACCAAATAAGAAATCGAGTGGATGCCCATCACCTCGAGCGCGTCGACTTCCTCGTTGATTCGCATGGCGCCCAACTGTGCCGTAGCGCCCGCGCCGATGGTGGCCGCCAGGCCGACATCGGCGATCAGAGGCGAGGCCAGCCGTGTGTTGATGTAAGCGGAGGCGAATCCGCTCAACGCCTGCACGCCAACGTCGGACAACGATCGGAAGAGCTGGATACCAACGAGTCCACCGGTAGACATCGTCAAAGTCGTGACGATGACTACGGTGCCGCCGATCATGGCGAGGGCGCCGACACCCAGGCTCATGTTTGCGATCAGCCGCAGCGTCTCTATTCTGTAGCGGCTCAACGCTTCCCACAGAAAACCAAGGGCTCGGACGTAGAACGCGGTCTGGCTTCCGAGGCGGTTCCAGCCGTCAACGAGTCGGCCCAGCGTGCTCGTCAGATTCGGCAGCCGGTGCGCCGCTGGGGCGGCGCTCACATCGTCGCCTTGTTCGTAATCGCGGTCAGCGCCACATTGATGACAAAGAGCGCCAGGAACGTATAGACCACCGTCTCGTTGACGGCGTTGCCGACACCTTGGGGCCCCCCACCGACCGTGATCCCCTTGTAGCAGGCGATCAAACCCGCGATGAAGCCGAACAACGTCGCCTTGGCGAACGCTATGACTAGGTCAGTCAGCCCGACGAGCAACGTCAGGCTCGCCGCATAGGAGCCGGGATTGACGTGCTGTAGGTAGACCGAGAACAGGTAGCTGGCAATCAAACCGACGACGGTGATGATGGAGTTGACGAGGAACCCGTTCAGTCCGATCGCCAGGACGCGAGGCACCAGCAGTCGCTGGACCGGGTTGATACCCATGACACGCATGGCGTCGACTTCTTCGCGGATGGTTCGGGCGCCCAGGTCGGCACACATTGCGGTCGCACTGGTCCCAGCGACTACCAGCACTGCCGCTATGGGGCCGATGTACACGACAGCGGCCAAGGCAGAGCCAGCTCCGGAGGCGTCAGCAGCTCCGATCTCAACAAGCAGGATGTTGATGATGAAAATCGCGAGAGCATTGAACGGGATCGACAGGAAGACGGCCGGCAGCATCGACACCCGAGCGACGAACCACGCCTGGTGGATGAACTCGCGCCAGGCAAGCGGTGGACGGAACATCTGGACCAGCGTGTCGAGCGAGAGCGCAAAGAAGCTGCCAACCTCGCGCAGCGGCTTGGCGGCGCTGGCCCCCCGCCCGGTCTCAAGGGACGCCAATATGCGGGCCGCACTGGACGCGGCGGCAATCGGCTCGGTATCTACCGCTACCACTAGCGTGGTCGCCAATGTCTAGTCGCAGACAACATTAGACCGTATGAATCCTCCCCACGACGGAAAGGTAACCCCGCCGCCGTAATGATGTGGCCTACAGCACAGCGGGACGCTACACCATCTTAGTAAGAAAGGGCAACACTGGCGCGCTCGATTTGGATGAGTACTGCGAGCGAGAATCGTCCGAGCGGTTGCATTTGCTGGCTGTATCCGACAATTTCGTACTAAATGTCGCACTGCCACCCGGCCAGGCAAGTCCGCTCGCTTGGATGTCTTGACCGGCTTTCTAGTCATCTAGGGCTCTGAACAGCATATTCATCCGCGTGTCTCTTGATTGATGGGGTCAGCTCCTCCGGGGCTCGGCCCGTCCGATGCCCGCTCCCCGGCCCGGTTCCACGTGGATAGCTTATTTGCCATATCAGAGATTATGTAAATGAAAATACGAAATGAAAAAGTAATTATGTGACGGTCGAAATGGCTTCGGAGGATGCTGCGCCGACAGCTCCACCTACTCATCCGCCAGCAATATATACGACGTAATTAATCGGGGCGTGTTTGGATTATTTATCGCGCACCCGCTGCGGATGACCGCAATACAATGACGATATAATCTTGCACATATTCATCTCGATGCGTTAACCGCGGAGGGCATCGCAAACAACTTCATCCTGAGCGGTGTCGGTGCCCACCCGGACCGCTCGCCCGGTCACAACTCTGGGAGTCACTCAAGAAGTGCCCAGCTGGTGCTGGCGCATAGACAGTCCGCGACCAGGGCTTATACCCGCCGACATCGCTAAGAACTTCACGGCGGTAGACGCTCCCCAATCGCTTGGGGCTCAGATGGCGCTTCGGATTATGTTGCAGCAATTTTCAACATTGCTTCGAAACAGTCGGCCAAAGTAACGCAACCCATCGCCGGCCTGGTCGCGGACCGCCGCTTTAGTGCACTGAGGCACAACCCAGTCCGCTAAACAGAGAAACTTGCCAGCCAAGGCCAGTTCAGCAAAACATATATCTATATATCGGATTAGCTCTTTAGCGGCTTTCGGGCGCTTTGCGGTCGATTCACCAATCGAACTGTCAAGTGCTGTACGCAACACGTGCCACTCGCGACTCGATCGTTGCTAACGGTTAGCTATACGCGGGAAACGTCGCTGCTAAGTGTCCCGACGCCCATTGCCGGCGTGCCAGGCGGATGCCGACCATGAGCTGCATCAATGCTCTGCCCGAAGGCTTTAGGGTGCAGTGGTGACCGATCAGCCGAGTGATCGACATGGGAATTCGCGTGCCTCAGACTCGCAAGCAGACGAGGAGGCCCGCGAACGGCTGCTCGCCGCAGCCGATGCGTGCTATGAGGACAAAGGGCCGACGCGCACCCGGATGGGTGACGTTGCCCGTCGCGCTGGCGTGCATCGGTCGACCGTGTACTACTACTTCCCGACCAAAGACGCGCTCTTGGCTGCGTCCTTCCTACGGGTGCTGACGTCTACCCTAAATGGGGTCGAAGAGTGCTGGCAGACTGACGAACCGTTTCTTGCTCAGCTAGTCGCGGCATGCCTCCGCGGCACTCACGTCGCTCGCAACTCGGCAGTGATGCGCTCGCTCGTCGACGACCATGAAGGCCTAGGCGCTGCCTATCGCGCCGCAGAGGGCTCGGAGCTATGGCGAGCAAGGCTTGCCGATGCCCTTGTGCGGCGGCTCGAGACGGCGGCCGCCGCGGGCGAGATTCGTCAGGATCTGTCCCCCGACACTCTCGCGCGCTGGATTGTCCGGGTGACCTTCAGCCTTGTCACTGAACCCGCCCAGCCGGAAGACGGCGGTGATGACGGCGTTCTGCGCAACCTGCTAGTCGCCTCACTAATGCCTCGTCTGTAGGCCGACGCGCGGTGTGACAGACGCCCTTCGACAGGGCACTTGGACAGCTCCAAAGCCGCCCGAACCGCGCCACGCCGACCGAAATCGGACGTAATGGCAATCTTCAGCCCAAATCGCTTCGGTTGCAGCCTTTCTATGCAGTCCCGGAACGCGCTGCTCGGCCGGCCTAGGCGATCAATGCGGCTACCGCAACTCGTACCCGGCCGAAGATCGTTTCGGGACAACGCATCCCGGCGGAGGTGCAGGCGTTCGACGACGAACGGGTGGCGCGATGTTTGCGTTCGGGATGCTCTGGTGGGGTCGAGGTTACGAAAAACACCCGGACCCTGCCGCTTTCACACAGTGCCTACGGCGGATTATGGCCGGGTCACCTTGGTTCCCATGTGGCATAGGGCAACGCTTAAGAACCCAACGAGCGGGGTGAGCTGATGCAGAAGCGGTTTAGCAACGTGTCAGCAGCCCTTCTAATCGCGGTTGGCGTCGTCGCATGCGCGTCGTCATAGAACGCAACGGCACCCGGAACGTTGTCCGGCGGAGCAGCACCACTAACGATCAACGATCGAGCTTCTCCCCAGACCGACTCGACTTACGATTCGCGGTCGGCGGCTTTCAAGCCAGGCCTGGTGACCGCCCAGCAGTGAAGTGAGTTTGGCATTCACGGCGGTGGCGGAATGTAGTTTGCCGCAGACTTACGCAGCTGCCAGATCAGGTTGGGGCATAGCTCCTGCGCGGCCTGACTTATCAGGTATGTCGCCTGGTATTCGTCAGATTTGTTGAAGTCCGCCTTGACGTCTCGGGCGATGCTGGCATAGCTGTCGCCTCTGGCGATCTTGGCGCAGATCCCCTGGCCATAGGCGATAGCCTGGTCGGCACTGGCGAAGTTGTACCCCGGTCGAACCGTTACGTTCAACAAATACGCCACTGAGTCAGCTCGCGCTGGGGTGACAGCCACAGCGGCAGCCCAGCCCATCGCGAGGGCCGTGATAGTGACCGCTCCGGCCGAGCGATTCCGCCGACTCATCAGAAGTAAAGAGTAATACATCTATCTACTTTTCGCATTCCGACTGCGTCGCAGTGCACTGCTTCACGCTAAAGCCGCCGCGCGCGAGCGCACCGTAAGTGCCGTGGTCGCCGGGTCACCAGCCTGAATGTTCCGACGCACTCAACGGTTCGGCACCACCGATGAGATCCGAGTCGAGCTTTATTCGGGTGGCTGCGCCGGCGGCGGGTACACGCCCCTCAAGATCCATGGCAGCCATCTGATACCAAACTCGAGTTCGTCGCTGGCGTCATAGTCGGGGCTGGGATCTAGTGGAATGTTCTGCCCTTCGGTGCTCGGAGGCGGTTTTCCCCCACTCCCTTGAGGCTGGCCGTAGACCGCCACGACCACAGTGCGATCCGGACTATTCAAAGACCAGACTCCCATTTGGCTGTTGGCGCAATTCGACATGATATTGAGGTTCTCGGGGTCGTGGTACCACCGGTTGATCAAGTCGTTGCCGCTGATGGCGATGGACTGGTTGATCGCAACCGTCTCTGCCACCGGACCATTGAACCCGGCCCGATTAGCCCGATCTTGCGGGGTGGAACCGTCTGAGCCAATGTCCCCATCGAGGGCCCGGTTGTTCAGCACGTCCTCGGTGTGCCGCTGCGCGGCGAGTTGCAGTTGCGGGTTGATCCTGACGTCGTTTTTGCACCCCGACTGGTGCTGAACCGTGTAGACGTTGGCGACAACACTGTCATTGAGTCGCTTATTGTTCGGTATCAGCGTGTTGTTGTCCCCATCCGCATTCGCGATGGGAGGTCCCACGAGGACTCCGGTGGCGAAAGCCACCGCGGTCGAAAGGGATAGGGCTCGATACCGCATGTCCAAGTCCTCATGAACCGAGAGGTGGCAGGGGACGGCACTCAGCGGCGCTGGTGGTGTGGCGAGGGACCGCCATGGCCGCAGTCGCACCCTCGAATTCAATGGTGTCGATGGAGCGCTCGAGCACTCTCGAATCTCCTAAACAGGTTGCAATAACAGCTATTCGGACTCGTCGGCCGTCGTCGCCAGCGTGCTGTTGACCATCTGAAACCTAGCCAGTGAACGACCCGAGCCTGCCCCGCATGAAAGTAGGCTACCCAGAACGTCGCCGCGGCGTCCAGAGCTAATAAGCAAAATATTTATCTGTTATCCGTAAACGTTACGCCGGTCTTCCGCGACGGTGCCTGTTCTGCGGTGGCGCGACGTCCTGCTTCGCCTTGGCAGCCGGCGGAAGCGCGCGCACCCATCACGAGCAGATCCGAGGCCACATCGTCGGTGTCGCGGCTGAACTCCTTACCCAGGACGGTCCGAGCACACTGACCACCCCGGCCGTAGCGGCCGCTGCCGGTGTGCCGGCGCCAGTCTGCAGACGGAAGTGCGCGCTCGGCCGCGCTCCGCCTTCGGGCTGACCACGGCGCGCTGGCGATTCTCGGTCCGCTGAGCGCACGCTGATACGTAAGTGGCTCGACCGCGTAGCCAAACGCCTAAGGCTTGATCCCGTAACCCTCGCCGTCGTCAGCCAGGTAGATCACGTCGTACCAGCGTCGAGGCGGTTGGGCGGCTGTGTCGAACTCCTCGGTGGCGGTTGCCCGCTCCAGCCGAACATCCGTCAAAAGCGGATTGTGCACGCGGATATAGTCTTCAAGCTCAGCAAGCAACGCTTCGCCCGTCAGTGTCATGTCCGCGAGCGCCTTTGCTTCACGCTTCGCCCAACTCACGCGTACATACTGCCCCTGCCGTCGCGGCCGGCGCCGACGCACTGGGCTATGTCGCCATCCGCCCGTCGAGCATGATGCCGAGCCGGACCGCGCCGTCGCGGCGGCGCACGCCCTCGATGCGCACCTCGATGTCTGGCCGCCGCGGCTTCCCGGCGGTCGACGTGGCCGGGTTCTCGAAAGTGATCATCCTCGATCTCCTCTCTCGCTAGGCCCCCGCTTCATTCAGGGTGCGCCTGCTTTACCGACTATTCGGGGTGCGACACGATCACGATTAGGGCAAGACGGTGTGCATCAGCATCACGTCGTATGCCGACCACAGCGACAGGTTGAAGTACAGGTCCCGCCCCGACGACCAGGGGTGAATCATCGGCGCATAGATGCCGCCGGGCATCGAGAAGGACGACACGAGCGGCTGCTCAGGGCTCCACGGCCCCTGCGGTGCCGGCGCGGTGCGTGCCACCACGTCGTTGCTGCCGCCGTTGGTGTAGAGCACCAGGTATTGCTTGAGATAGCTGTTGTACTGCGCCGACATTTCGCCCACCGGCCCCGGGAAGATCGGCGTCGCCGCGCCCGGGTTGTTGGGCACCCAGCGGCCGCCGTTGTCGCCGTTCCAGTACTGGTACTTGGTGAGGTCGGGCAACTGACCCGGCGGCACCCGCGACAGGAACGCAGCACCGCCGCGCCCCGACGGAGTCCCGAATTGATACAGGTAGCCGTCGTTGCCCTTCATGAAGGCACCCATTTGGAAGTTTTCGTTACCGGGGGTGAAGCCGGCTCCCGGAATGGCGTCCGCGGAGGCCGTGCGGATCGAGGTGGGGAAAATGCCCCAGTTCTGGCCGTTGTCGTTGGACCGTGCGATCGCCGAGTAGTTCGTGCTCCATTCGCCGTCTCGGCCCCACTGCCGGATCGACATGTAGCTCATGTACTGCGTCCTGCCGATCGAGATGCCGGCGGTCGGAATGATCCCCGTCTCGTGGGCGGCCTTATGGATGGTGTTGACGACCTGCTTGGACAGGCTCGGCGCCCACACCGGTGAACCGGAGTACCGGTCGTTGGGGACGCCCTCCGCGATGTGGATTCCATGCGACAGATCCCGGTCCGAGCTGCGGAACAGCGTGTTGTAGCGCCACTGTTGACCCTTGACCTTGCAGTAGCCGAAGGTGTCGCCGAAGGCCATCAGCACCTGACGGTTCACCGGATCCCCGTTGTCCCAAGCGATACCGAGGTCGGTGCCGGAAATGCTGAAACGCTGCAAAGTCTTGTTCGGGCCGTCGGGTCCGGTCACCCAGTCGACGAGCGATGTGGGCGCCCCGGCAATCGAGACGGGCGGCGCCTCCGCCGGCGGCTGCGGCGGCGGGACCGGGGCCGCGTTGGGCTGCAACTGGCCGGCGTTGGGCGGTTGTGGCAGACCGGGGACGGGAGGATTTGGGCCGGGCGGAAGGACCTCCGCTTGCGGTCGCATCGGCGCGGCCTGTCGAGGGGCCGCCGGCTTGAGGAATGAGGAGATCAGCGGTCCCAGCCTGGGCAGGGGCGCCTGGTCATTGGTGTGAGTGGGTCTGCGCCCGGTGGGTGGTTGGACGACGGGCTGGGGTGCGGGCACGGCCGGCTGCGCGGCCGGTGGTTCCACATTCGCTTCGGGTGCCCCGCACGGGGTGGCATTGGCCGTCGGCGCCGGGCCGACCACGTAGACGAGTCCGACAGCGGCCGCCGACGCCATCGATAGCGACACACTTCGAAGAATCGCCGACATGTAACACCTTTCGAGCTGCGGGGACACCGCATTGACGTCCGTAGTTGGCTCATGTGACGATAGTGACTAGCGCGACTGTTGTGACTAGTGATGCGTCGATAGGTACGCATCCGTGACCGTGTCGAAACACCACCCCAAGGGGGCAGCCACCGCCCTCCTAACCCGCTTCCTCGCCAGGCCCGGCGCGGCCCTTCTCCCCGCCGGTGGCGTCCGCCGCGCAGCGACAAGCTCACCCACCCGCCCCGGCCGTCAGTCAAACGAGACGGGCATATCCGCGCCCGCCCGATTCGCGGTGCCCGGCACGGTCCCAACCCGGATGCGAGCCGCCCGCGACAAACCCGAAGCGTTCAAAATGGTTTCGCCGCGCACGGCATCAGGTTGAGTCCGCATGTTTGTCTGCCGCCGTACGGGGCAATGTTCCATGAGAGGCGAACGCGTCGGCCGGCCTTCGCGTACGCCTAGGTCCCGTCGGTTCAGCCCGAGAGCCGACGGGGCCGCCCCATTTCGGGCACCTTCTCGACCGCGAGCGCCTGCGATACGCCTGAACGATGAGGTTTTCCAGGAGTACCGTGCGGCGTATGGATGACTCGGCGGGCGTGTGGATCCTGGGCGGTTGGCAAACCGATTTCGCCCGCAACCTCACCAAGGAGGGCCGCGACTTCGCCGACCTGACCGCGGAGGTCGTCCAGGGCACGCTCGCCTCGGCCAGGGTGGACCCAGCCGAGATCCAAGTGGTCCATGTCGCGAACGCCTTCGGGGAGATGTTCGCCGGCCAGGGTCACCTCGGGGCGATGCCGGCCACGGTCTGCGCCGAACTCTGGGACATTCCCGCCTCCCGGCACGAGGCAGCGTGCGCGTCCGGCAGCATCGCGACGCTGTCGGCGATCGCCGACCTGCGGTCGGGCGCGTACGACACCGCGCTGGTGGTGGGGGTTGAGCTCGAGAAGACGGTGCCCGGCGACACCGCGGCCCAGCACCTGGGTGCGGCCGCGTGGACGGGTCACGAGGGCGCCGACGCGCGTTACCTGTGGCCGTCGATGTTCGCCCAAGTCGCCGACGAGTACGACCGGCGCTATGGCTTGGACGACGCACACCTGCGGGCGATCGCGCAGCTGAACTTCGCCAACGCGCGGCGTAACCCCAACGCCCAGACACGTGGATGGACGGTCCCCGACCCCATCACCGACGACGACGCCGCCAATCCGATCACCGAGGGCCGGTTGCGGCGCTTCGACTGCAGCCAAATGACCGACGGCGCCGCTGGATTGGTTTTGGTCGGCGCCGACTATCTGCGCGACCATCCGGATGCGCGCCCGATCGGGCGCATCGAGGGCTGGGGGCACCGGACGGTGGGGCTGGGTCTGCGGCAGAAGCTGGACCGGGCCGCTGACGACCCCTACGTCCTTCCGCACGTGCGGGCCGCGGTGCACGACGCGCTGGCCCGCGCCCGCCTGAGCCTCGACCACCTCGACGGGTACGAGGTGCACGACTGCTTCACCCCCAGCGAGTATCTGGCCATCGACCACATCGGGCTGACCGGCCCCGGTGAGTCATGGAAGGCCATCGAAAACGGCGAGATCGAGATCGGCGGCCGGCTGCCGATCAACCCCAGCGGCGGGCTGATCGGCGGCGGTCATCCTGTCGGGGCTTCCGGCGTGCGCATGCTGCTCGACGCGGCCAAGCAGGTCAGCGGCGCGGCCGGGGAGTATCAGGTAGACGGCGCGAAAACGTTCGGCACCCTCAACTTCGGCGGCAGCACCGCCACCACGGTCAGTTTCATTGTCAGGACAGCAGAAAGCGTGTGACATGGACGTTGAGATCGTCGGAAAGTTCCTGTCCACGCTGCCCGAGGACGACGACCACCCGTACCGGACCGGGCCGTGGCGTCCCCAGACCACCGAGTGGGACGCCGACGACCTCACCGCCGTGGAAGGGGAAATCCCGCGCGACCTCGACGGCATCTACCTGCGTAACACCGAGAATCCGCTGCACCCGGCGCTGAAGACCTATCACCCGTTCGACGGCGACGGCATGCTGCACATGGTCGGGTTCCGCGACGGAAAGGCCTTCTACCGCAACCGCTTTGTCCGCACCGACGGCTTCCTGGCCGAGAACGAAGCCGCTGGCCCGCTGTGGCCGGGGCTGGCCGAGCCGGTGCAATTGGCCAAGCGCGAGGAGGGGTGGGGGGCCCGCACCCGGATGAAGGACGCGTCGAGCACCGACGTCATCGTGCACCGGGGCGTCGCACTGACCAGCTTCTACCAATGCGGCGACCTCTACCGGGTCAATCCATACTCGGGCGAGACGCTGGGCAAGGAAAGCTGGAACGGGCGCTTCCCGACCGATTGGGGCGTGTCCGCGCACCCGAAGGTGGACGGCAAAACCGGTGAATTGCTGTTCTTCAACTACAGCAAGCGGGAGCCGTACATGCGCTACGGCGTGGTCGACGAGAACAGCGAGCTGGTCCACTACATGGACATCCCGCTGCCAGGGCCGCGACTGCCGCACGATATGGCGTTCACCGAAAACTACGTGATTCTCAACGATTTTCCGCTGTTCTGGGACCCCGCCCTGCTCGAGCACGACGTGCACCTGCCGCGCTTCTACCCCGACATCCCATCGCGGTTCGCGATCCTCCCCCGCCGCGGTGGGACCGGTGACATCCGGTGGTTCGAGGCGGCCCCGACGTTCGTGCTGCACTTCGTCAACGCCTACGAGGACGGTGACGAGATCGTCCTCGACGGCTTCTTCGAGGACGACCCCTCCCCGCTGGACACCGGCGGGTCGAAGTGGGACAAGCTGTTTCGGTTCCTGGCGCTCGATCGCCTGCAGTCGCGGCTGCATCGTTGGCGTTTCAACCTGACCACCGGGGCGGTGCGGGAGGAGCGGCTCTCGGAGTCCATCACCGAGTTCGGCACCATCAACCCGGACTATGCCGCGGGCGACTACCGCTACGCCTATGCCGCCACCGGCAAGCCGGGCTGGTTCTTGTTCGACGGGCTGGTCAAACACGACCTGCGCACCGGGAACCAACAGGAATTCCGCTTCGGCGACGGCGTCTATGGAAGCGAGACGGCGATGGCGCCACGGGTCGGCGCCACCGGTGAGGACGACGGTTACCTGGTCACGCTCACCACCGACATGAACACCGACGCCTCCTATTGCGTGGTCTTCGACGCCGCCCGGATCGCCGATGGCCCGGTGTGCAAACTCCAACTGCCGGAGCGTATTTCGAGCGGTACCCATTCGACGTGGGCCGCCGGCCACCAGCTGCGGCGCTGGGATACCGCCGAGTCGGCGGCAAGCGCGGTCGGCTTGTGATGGCCGCCCAGCATCCTCGCCGCACCACGCACTGGCCGGTACAGCTGGCGTCGATCGGCGGCATTCGCTTCGCGCGCCGGTCGGCGAACTTCCAGGAGACGGTGCGGTTCTACCGAGAGCTGGTCGGCTTGCCGCTCTTCGAAACCTTCGGTGACAGTTACGGCAGCAACGGCGCCATCTTCGGCCTGCCCAGTTGGAATCTGACCCTGGAGATCGTGGAATCCGGCGAGGCCGTCGCCGTGGACCACCACGAACAGCTGTGCCTGTACTTCCCCGACCAGCAGGCGCAACAGGCGGCGATCGCCCGCCTGCAAGCGGCGGGGATCGACCCCGTCGACCAGCATCCGTACTGGGCGGCGACGGGCGCCGTCACCTACCGCGACCCGGACGGTCGCGAAATCGTGTTCGCGCCCTTCGTGTTCGGCGTCAACGAGCCGAGCGACAGCTTGGCCTCGGGAACGCACGAGTTCCCCTCGCCCCCCTGAGGTCTCAGCGGCCGGACCGACCGGAAGCCAGCGCCGCGATGACCGCCGCAACCGAGCAGATGACCGCACACACCGCCGCGACCGCCCCGACGTACAGGCCGTATTGGGCCGATACCGGCGGATTGACGTTGAGCTTGTAGTACCACGCTGTCAGCGCGACGATCAACAGCGAAATCACCAGCGCGCCAACCGAAGCGAGCCTGACCGACAGCCCGCGGCCGACCATCGCCCCGGTCACCAACAGCGCGGAGGACAGCAGGACGATGAGCTGGCCCGCGCCGAACCCCCGCGGCAGTTCCAAGTTTCCGTGGGCGCCTCCGATGGCGTTTGCCCAGCCCCCGCCGTTGACCGCCGTCGTCAACCACGGCAGCCAGGCGCTGGCCGAAATCACCAAGGCGAAGAGCGCCACCAGCCAACCAGGGCGCAGCCGCCGAGTCATGCAAGCGAGATTAGCCGACTTGGGACCGACCTCGGCGCCGTCACGCTCGCGTGGCGCCCGTCGGTCAGTGACGACCGCCGGAGCCGTTCATCCCGGGGTCGGGGCGGGTGAATACCGTGACGAAGTTCTGCAGCGACATGTCGATGTCGCCACGCAGCGCGGCGGCGACGATCATGCCGATGGGCCCGAACAGGGCGGGGCCACCGAGGTGGACGTCGAAGCTGACGATCGAGCCCTCTTCCGCGGGCTGAACTTTGGCCATCAGCTTGACCTTGACGCCGCCGACGCCGTCACCGTTGAGCGTCATGCCTTCCGGCGGCTTGTAGCGCACGACCGTCCACCTGATTCGGTTGTACATGCCCTTGACTTCGACGATCGACTCCACGACCGTGCCCTTGTCGATGTCATCGGGCAGCTTGCTGCGCCACACGCGGTGGATTGTCAGCCAATCTTTGTACCGGGACAGGTCGGAGGCATGCTTCCAGGCCACCTCGGGTGGCAGCGGGACGTCGATGGATCCGGAGAGTTTCGCCATGAGCTCAGTTCTGGTCGTCGCCTTTGGCCGCGGACTCGGCCGCTTTCTTGGCCTCTTCTTGCACCTTGTGGATGGTGTCGGAGTACTTGCCCTGTGTCTTCTCGTCGACGAATTCGCCGGCCTTATCGATCGCGGTTCCGACCTTGTCGGCGTTCTGCGACAGCAGGTCTTTGGCCTTGTCCAGGAATCCCATGTACCCGTCCTTTCCCCGCCGAAATCCTACTTGGCCGGTGGCTCGCCCCACAGCCGCGGCTGCAGGCCCAGCACCCGTGCCCGGACCCACCACATCACCTCAATGGCGCCGGCGCCCAGCAAGCCGATCCCCACCGCGGTCGACGTCACCACGACATCGGAGGGGTCGAGCAGGAACGCCCGGCGGGCCAGCGGGATGCTGAAGATCACCACGTAGGCCAGGCCGGAGCCGATCACCAGCGCTACCCGCCACCACTGGTAGGGGCGCGCGACCACGGCGAGCACCCACAGCGCCGTCATCAGCAGCGTGATGAGGGCCGCGGTAGACGCCTGCTCCTGTTGCTGGAACGTCGCGTGCCGGCCGTGATAGGCCACCAGGTAGGACCCGAAAGTCGCGGTGCCGACGATGAGCCCGGAGGGTAGCGCGGAGCTCAGCACCCGACGCACGAAACCCGGGTAGGCGCGTTCGTTATTGGGGGCGAGCGACAGGATGAACGACGGGATCCCGATGGTGAACCACGCCGCGATGGTGACGTGGATCGGCTGAAACGGGTACAGCAGGGGGTCGGCGTCGAGCGGTTTCGAGAGCAGGCATTCGATGCCGACCAGCAGCGCCAGCAGCACCGAGTAGACGGTCTTGGTCAAGAACAGGTTGGCGACCCGCTCGATGTTGCCGATCACGCGCCTGCCCTCGCCGACGACATACGGCAGGGTGGCAAACCTGTTGTCCAGCAACACGATCTGGGCGACCGCGCGTGACGCCGGGCTGCCGGAACCCATGGCGACGCCGATGTCGGCATCCTTGAGCGCCAGGACGTCGTTGACGCCGTCGCCGGTCATCGCGACCGTATGCCCGTGCGATTGCAGGGCGTGCACCATCGCCCGCTTCTGGTCGGGCCGCACCCGGCCGAAGGTGGTGCAGGCGTCCAGCGCGTCGGCCAATTGCGCGGGTTCCGCCGGCAGCCGGCGTGCGTCCATCGTCTCCCCGCGCAGCCCGAGCTTGTCGGCGACGGCACCGACCGACACCGCGTTGTCGCCGGAAATGACTTTGACCGAAACACCTTGCTCGGCAAAATAATCCAGGGTGTCCGCGGCGTCCGGGCGCACCCGCTGCTCGAGAACCACCAGCGCGACGGGGGTGACCCGGCCCGGCGCGTCCGGATGGTCGACGGCGACGTCGCCCGTGCCGACCAGCAGCACCCGCAACCCCTGCGCGCCGATCCGCTCGGCCTGCTCGGCCGCCGTCGACTCCGGATCAAGCAGCACGTCCGGCGCCCCGATCACCCAGTTGCCGTCATCCCCGAAGGACACCCCGCTCCACTTGGTGGCCGACTTGAACGGCGCGGTGGCCGTGGCGATCCAGTCGGGCGGGCGCTGGTAGCTTTCGGCGATCGCCTGCATGCTGGCATTGGGCCGCGGGTCGGCGGCGGCCAACGCGGCTAGGGCGTCCGCGACCCGGTGCCGCTGTGCCGCGTCGAGTTCCTCGACGCCCGCCACGCGCATGCCGTTCTCGGTCAGGGTGCCCGTCTTGTCCGCGCAGACCACATCGACCCGGGCGAGTCCCTCGATCGCCGGCAGCTCCTGCACGAGGCACCGCCGTTGCCCCAGCCGGATCACCCCGACGGCGAACGCGACCGACGTCAGCAAGACCAACCCTTCTGGCACCATCGGGACCAGCGCGCCCACGGTACGGAGCACGGACTGCCGCCAGCCCGCGTGCGTGGTGAAAAACTGGGTGTAGATCGTCAGCAGGCCGGCCGGCACCAACAGGTAGGTGATGAACTGCAGGATCCGGTTAATCCCGTTGCGCAGTTCGGATTTGACCAACGTGAACTTGCTGGCCTCCTCGGCGAGCTTGGCGGCATAGGCCTCCGGCCCGACCTTGGTGGCGCGGTAGGCGCCCGTGCCCGCCACGACGAAGCTGCCCGACATGACCGCATCGCCGGTTGCCTTGGCCATCGGATCGGCCTCCCCGGTCAGCAACGACTCGTCGACCTCGAGATTCGCCTCTTCGACGATCTCGCCGTCGACGACGACTTGGTCCCCCGGGCCGAGTTCGATGATGTCGTCGAGCACCACCTCGGAAGGCAGCAGGGTGCGCGTACCGGATTGCCTGCGCACCAACGGTTTCGCCTGCCCGACGATGGCCAGGGCATCCAGCGTCCGCTTGGCACGAATCTCCTGGACCATGCCGACGACGCTGTTGGCGATGATGAGCAGGCCGAACATCCCGTTGATCAACGAGCCGGTCGCCAGCACGATCAGCAGCAACACCCCCAGTATCGCGTTGATCCGGGTGAAGACGTTGGCCCGCACGATGTCCGTGATGCTGCGGGTGGCGCGTTCGCGGACCGCGTTGCTCTTACCGTCGGCGACCCGCTGCGCCACCTCGGCATCGGTCAGTCCGGCGATCATCGGGTGAACGTTCCCAGCTTGTCCGCGTCGTAGTACTCCAGGTTTAGGGTCCGTCCAGAAAATGTGGCCTTGGAAACGGTTCCGGGCGGGGCGTTTTCGTCGGTCAAACCGAAGGTGAAGGTGTCGCCGTCCCAGTGCGTCAGCGTGACCATCCGGTTCTTGGGGCCCATCGCCAGCTGCAGCGAGCCGTCGTGTTCGGTGACGACGGCCGGGCCCCAGTAATCGCTGGCATACACGCCGGCGTAGTCGCCGAGCGGCCTGGCCGGCGCGGGGCTGGCCGGTGGCTGCTTGCCGACCAGCGATCCCCCCGGGTTGTTCAGCCAGCCGATCGCCTTCTTGTACAGAGCCGCCCAATCCTCACGGATCTGGCCGTACTGCACGAGATCCATGAATTCGGCGGTCAGCGTCTCCGGGATGCCGTAGGGCGCGCCATTCGTCAGCGCGATGATGCCCAAGTCCTCCGAGGGCATCACCACGAAGTTTGTCGCCGCCCCCAAATCGAAAGCGCCGGAATGGCTGTATTCGGTGCGCCCAGACGAGTCGACCGACGCGTTGAAGCCGTAGCCGTAGAACCCGGAGCGCGCCCGGGGCGTTTTCGCGGGCGCCGAAACCGTCTGGGGGCTGGTGGCGGCCAGCAAGGCTTCGGGCGAGGCGATCCGCTGGCCGTTGTAAGTTCCGTTGCCCAGCAACATCATCAGCCAGCGGGCCATGTCGTTGACCGACGAGCTCACTCCGCCCGCGGGTGACTGGGGATCGGGGTCGCGCTGGAATCGGGCCTCCCACCTTTCGGCGATCTTGATGTGGTTGACCGCATGGTTGGGTCGTGCGACGAAGTCGGCGAACCGCGAACTGGTCGACGTCATCCCCAGGGGGCGGTAGAGCACCTCGTTGGACAGGTCCTCCCAGGACTTGCCCGCCGCGGCGGCCACCGCCTCGGCCGCTGCGGTTACCCCATAGTTGGTGTAGGCGTAGCTGATTCGGAACGGGGCCAGCGGCAGGTACTTCAGCCGTTCCAGGGTCTGCCGACGGTCGTAGCCCAAGTCTTCGAGTTTGTCACCGGCGTGGTCGGGCAGCCCGGAGCGATGCGAGTACAGGTCGGCGACGGTGGCGTGGCCCGTGACGTAGGGATCGCTCAGCGTGAACCACGGCAGCTTGGATGCCACCGGGGTGTCCCACGCGACAACGTTGTCGCTGACCTCGTGCGCGACCACCGTCGAGCCGACCGACTTGGACACCGAGGCCAACTGGAAAACGGTGTCGGCGTCCACCTTGTTGTCCTGACCCTCCCCCTTGCCCACATCCTTGACGCCGAATCCTTTGGCGTACAGCACCTTTCCACCGTGAACGATGGCGACGGCCATGCCCGGGACACCGGTGCTCTTCATCAGGTCGCCGACCAGGCCGTCGACCTTGGCGACCGCCTCGTCGATACGGCCGGCGGGGATCGCGAGGCCCGACACCTCGTTGGGGGGCGCGTCCGAAAGCGCGGGCCGGCTGGATGCCTGTCGGGTGGCCCCACAACCGGTCAGACCGAGCAGCACCGTGGCAACGGCCGCGGCCGCGCGTTTCGTCATGGCGGAACTCTAACGCCCGGGGTCGGCAGACCCCCGAATCAGAGCCGCCACCAGGGGTTCGATTTCGGCGGCGCCGCGGGATCGATGCGTTGGCCGGGGGCGGGGACCGCCACTTTGACATTTTGCGGTTCAGCGGCTGCGAGCAGGCGTTCAACCGGCTCGGCCCACGGGTGGGGAGCCAGCCGGAAAGTGCCCCAATGAATCGGCACGAGCAGTCCGTCGCCGGTGAGGTCCAGGTGCGCCCGCACCGCTTCCTCGGGGTTCATGTGGACGTCCGGCCACGCGGTGTTGTAGGCGCCGATGGGCAACAGGGTCAGGTCGAACGGTCCGTGGTCGGCGCCGATCTGCGCGAAGCTCTTTGTATAGCCGGTGTCGCCGCCGAAGTAGGCGCGATGATTCGGGCCGACGAATGTCCACGACGCCCACAGCGTGGTGTTGCGGTCCAGGAAGCGACCCGAAAAGTGCCGCGCCGGAAGGCAAGTCACGGTCAGCTGGTCGACCAGACCGCTCTGATGCCAGTCGAGCTCGACGATGCGGTGCTCCGGTATCCCCCACGCGCGCAGGTGCGCGCCGACACCGAGCGGCACGAAGAACGGGGCCCGCTGCGTGTGGGCCAGCGCCGTCACCGTGTCCATGTCGAGGTGGTCGTAGTGGTCGTGGCTGATCACGACCGCGTCGACGGCGGGCAGCCCTTCCAGTTGCACCGGCGGCGGGTGCAGCCGCTGTGGTCCGACGATGTCCGACGGTGAGCACCGGTCGCTCCAGACCGGGTCGGTGAGCACCCGGTAACCGTCGATTTCCAGCAGCGCCGTCGAGTGACCGAACCAGCTGACGGCGAGCCGGCCGGGGTCACCGTCGTAGATCGCCGGAGTGGCCAACGGGATTGGCGCTGAAGGCCGGCTCACCCCCCGATTGCCGATGAGCTCCCACGCGACCAGCCGCAGTTCTTCGCGATCCATCGTGAAATTGGAGGCGGGGTCGAGGTTGACGAATGCGCCGTCGCGGTAGTTCGGTGACCCCTCCGCCACCGCCCTGATCGCGGCGGGATGAGCGCCGAGGGCCGCCGGTGCGCCGTGCAGCGCCCGCACCACCCAGCTGCCGGCCACCAGCGAAGCCGTGCCGGCGGCCAATCGCAGCGCCCCCCGCAGCATGACGGTTAGGCCCCCTGGAACTTTGGCGGTCGCTTCTCGATGCGGGCGACTTGGGCCTCGATGACGTCCTGGCTCCCCCACGCCCTGTCGAACAGCTCCTTGTGCACGGGCCCGGCCTCCTCAATCGCGCCGTCGTCGTTCAGCACCCGCTTGGCATGCTGAATCGCCAGCGGTGCCAGGCCGGCGATCTCGGCGGCCCACGCTTGGGCGTCGGCCAGCGTTCCGATGCGGTTGGCCATTCCGGTCTGCAGCGCGGCGTCGGCGGTCAGCTTCTCCGCGGCCAGCAGCATCGCGCGGGCCCGCCCGTGCCCGACCAGTGAAGACAACCGGCGAATGCTCCAGTTATCAAGTGCCAGGCCATATTTCGATGTCGGAAACTGGAAGAACGCGTCCGGTGCGACGACCCGTAGATCGCACTGCATGGCCAGCTGCAGGCCCGCGCCGATGGCGGGACCGTTGATGGCGGCGATCACCGGGATCAGCGTCGTATCCATCACCTTGTGCAGCTCGATGAGCCGGTCGGGATAGTCGGCGGCGAACGCGTCGCCGCTCAGGTCGGCGCCGGCGCAGAACGCCGTGCCCTGACCGGTCAGCACGATGGCCCGGACGGAGCCGTCGCTCGCCTTCTGGAAGGCTTCGCGCAGCTCCTCGACGAGCTGGGAATTCAGAGCGTTGCGGCGCTCGGGCCGCTGCAGCTCAATCGTCAGCACGGCTTCGGCCTGGGTAACACCGATCATGGCAGCCACCCTATATAGCCTCGTGTCGTGAGTCGTATCACGGCTGCTCAGCTGCGCGACGCGGTGCTGGACGAGGGCTCTTTCATCCGCTGGGACGGCGAGCCGCTCGCGGTGCGGGCCAGCGAGGCCTACGCGCGAGAGCTGGCCGACGCGCGGGCGGCGACCGGCCTGGACGAATCGGTGCTGACGGGCGAGGGGCGCATCTACGGGCGCCGGGTGGCGGTGGTGGTCTGCGAGTTCGGCTTCCTCGGCGGCTCGATCGGGGTGGCCGCGGCTGAGCGGATCACCGCCGCGGTGCAGCGAGCGACCGCCGAGGGCCTGCCGCTGCTGGCCTCGCCGAGCTCCGGCGGCACCCGCATGCAGGAGGGCACGGTCGCATTCCTGCAGATGGTGAAGATCGCCGCCGCCGTCCGCCTGCACAAGCAGGCCCACCTGCCCTACCTGGTCTACCTGCGCAATCCCACCACCGGCGGGGTGTTCGCGTCGTGGGGATCGCTCGGCCACGTCACCGTCGCCGAACCGGGCGCCATGATCGGCTTCCTCGGACCCCGGGTGTACGAGCTGCTCTACGGCGAGCCGTTCCCCGAAGGCGTCCAGACGGCGGAGAACCTGCAGCGCCATGGCGTGATCGACGGGGTCGTCCCGGTCGGCGAGCTGCGCCGGACGCTGGACCGGGCGCTGACCGTCATCGCCGACCCACCCGAGCGCCTCCCGGCGGCGGGGCCGGCCGAATCGCTGCCCGACGTGCCGGCGTGGGACTCGGTGGTGGCGTCGCGCCGCCCCGACCGGCCGGGTGTGGGGCTGCTGCTGCGCCACGGCGCCACCGATCGGGTGCTGCTGTCGGGCACGGGGCAGGGCGAAGCGGCGACGACCCTGCTGGCGCTGGCCCGTTTCGCCGGCCAGCCCGCGGTGGTGCTCGGGCAGCAGCGGGTGACGGGTGGGATGGTCGGGCCCGCGTCGCTGCGCGAGGCCCGGCGCGGCATGGCGCTGGCCGCCGAGCTGCGCCTTCCGCTGGTGCTGGTGATCGACACCGCCGGCCCCGCGCTGTCGGCCGAGGCCGAACAGGGCGGGCTGGCCGGCCAAATCGCCCAGTGCCTGGCCGAGCTGGTGACCCTCGATACCCCGACGGTGTCGGTGCTGCTTGGCCAGGGCAGCGGCGGGCCGGCGCTGGCGATGGTGCCGGCAGATCGGGTGCTGGCCGCGCTGCACGCGTGGCTCGCCCCGCTCCCGCCGGAGGGCGCCAGCGCGATCGTCTTCCGAGACACCGCTCACGCCGCCGAACTTGCTGCCGCGCAAGGCATCCGGTCGCTCGACCTGCTGGCGTCGGGCATCGTCGACGCCGTCGTGCCGGAACATCCCGACGCCGCCGACGAGCCGATCGAGTTCTGCCAGCGACTCTCGCGCGCCATCGCCACCGAGGTGCACGCGCTGCGGGCGCTTCCCGCGGGCGAGCGGCTGACGGCCCGCCTGCGGCGCTACCGCCGCATCGGATTGCCCTGAGCGGCGGCGGACCGCCGCGACACATAAACCACGCGTCTCGCGTCAGCCATCGGGTAGCCCGAGGTAGCGCTGAATGGTCGGGCCGAGCCAGTCGACGATCTCGTCGCGGGTCATCTCCACGATGGGCGGTAGCCGTAACACGAAGCGGCACAACGCCATCCCCAGGATCTGGGTCGCGATCAGCCCCGCGCGCACGGCGACTTCCTCCGACGGCACAAGCGAGCCGACAAGCGGCCGGATCTGGGTTCCGAAGATCTCGTGCATCCGTTGCGCCGCCTCGCCGTTGGTGGCGCTGGACCGCAGCAGGATCACCAGCGCCTCGTCGCCCTCCCAGCGTTCGAGAAAGTGGCGCACCAGCGACCGCCCGACCTGCGCCGGGTCGATCGAAGCGAGATCGGGGAACCGCAAGTCGAACTCGGCGGCCGCGGCGAACAGCTTGTCCTTGCTGCCGTAGTACCGCATGACCATCGCGGGATCGATCCCCGCGTCGGCGGCGATCGCCCGGATCGTCGCCCCCTGGAAGCCGACCGCGCCGAACCGCTCGCGGGCGGCCGCCAGGATCACTGCCTTGGTCTCATCGGACGACCGTCTCATGTCAACGATTGTAGGCCAACAACTGTTGACATTGCTCCACCGGCACGCAAGCATGGGGGTATGCCAACAAGCGTTGACTAAACGCACCGAGAGAGGAGCGGACCATGAAAGACACCGATGTCCTGGTGGTAGGCGCGGGCCCGACCGGCCTCACGCTCGCCGCCACACTGCTCAGGCGCGGAATCCGGGCGGTCGTGGTCGACAAGTTGGCCGAGGGCGCGAACACGTCCCGTGCCGCCGCCGTCAACGCCCGCACCCTCGAGGTGCTCGAGGAGCTCGACGTGGCCCGGCGCATGGTCAAGGCGGGGCTGATCGCACCGCGATTCACCATGCGGGAGGGCCGGCGCATCCTGATCCCCGTCGACTTCAGTGAGCTGCCGACGGACCACCCGTACACGCTGATGCTGTCCCAGGCCGACACCGAACGGCTGCTGCTCGAGCGACTCCAGGAGTTGGGCGGCGACGTGGTCCGCCCCAAGACGCTGAGCCGCATCCGCCAGGACGCCGCCGGCGTGACGGCCACATTCGACGACGGCGACACCATCAGGGCGGGCTACGCCGTCGGCGCGGACGGCATGAACAGCACCGTCCGGACTCAAGCCGGAATCGGCTTCGCCGGTGGCGAATTCGCCGAGGCTTTCACCCTCGCCGACGTTCGAGTAACCGGTGAAGCACCCCGCAACGAGGTGATCCTGTTCTACGGCCAAGACGGCCTGGCGGTGCTGGCCCCGCTGCCCGGTGGCATCTTCCGTGTCGTCGCGCCGACCGGCGACGCGCCGCAGCTGCCGTCGGCGCAGTTTGTGCAGGCCCTGCTCGACACCCGAGGATTCGGGCCAGGGCAGACGGTCGTCACCGAGCTGGTCTGGGGTTCGCGGTTCCACATCCATCACCGCGTCGCCGACACCTATCGCGCCGGCCGATTGCTGCTCGCCGGTGACGCGGCGCATGTGCATAGCCCGGCCGGGGGCCAGGGCATGAACCTCGGCATCACCGACGCGGTGGCGCTGGCCGGGGCCCTCGCCGAAGTCCTGGGGGGCGCCCCGGAGGCCGCGCTGGATGCGTACAGCACCGCGCAGCGCCGCCGCGCCGAGCGGGTACTGAAACTGACGGGACGGCTGACCCGGGTCGCAACCCTGCCGCGCCTGTTGCGCCCCCTGCGCAACACGGGAATGCGCCTGGCGGCGGGGGTTCCCGCGGTGCGCCGGCAGCTGGCGGTGCGGCTGAGCGGACTCTCCGTGGAATGACCCAAACCTTCACGGCGGCAACATCAATCGGAAATCGGCCACTCCGGACGCGAATGCCACGTCGCACCAACCGATCTCGGGATCGCACGTCCCTACCAACGGGCAGTTGCGGCGCAGCGTCGAAAACGTAACCTTTTAGGCATCGGCGGCCCGGCCTTGGCACCGCCACGATCAACAATCAGGCAAGATGGGCGACATGGACACTGGTGGCACCTCACCCCGCGTCTTGGTCGTCGACGACGACTCCGATGTGCTCGCGTCGCTGGAACGCGGCCTGCGGCTGTCCGGATTCGAGGTGTCGACCGCGGTCGACGGCGCCGAAGCCTTGCGCAGCGCCACCGAAACCCGGCCGGACGCGATCGTGCTCGACATCAACATGCCGGTGCTGGACGGCGTCAGCGTCGTCACCGCGCTGCGGGCGATGGACAACGACGTCCCGGTCTGCGTGCTGTCCGCCCGCAGCTCGGTCGACGACCGGGTCGCCGGGCTCGAAGCCGGCGCCGACGACTACTTGGTCAAACCGTTCGTGTTGGCCGAGCTTGTCGCGCGGGTGAAGGCGCTGCTGCGCCGTCGCGGCGCGACAGCGACGTCCTCCTCGGAAACCATCACGGTGGGCCCGCTGGAGGTGGACATCCCCGGCCGGCGCGCCCGCGTCAACGGCGTCGACGTCGACCTGACCAAGCGTGAGTTCGACCTGCTGGCGGTGTTGGCCGAGCACAAGACCGCGGTGCTGTCCCGCGCGCAGCTGCTGGAACTGGTGTGGGGTTACGACTTCGCCGCCGACACCAACGTCGTCGACGTATTCATCGGGTACCTGCGCCGCAAGCTCGAGGCCAACGGCGGTCCCCGGCTGCTGCACACCGTTCGCGGAGTAGGGTTCGTGCTGCGTATGCAGTAACCAGGCGGGTGTCATGAATTTTCTATCCCGCATCCTGACCCGTACGCCTTCGCTACGCGCGCGGGTCGTGGTCGCGACCGCCATCGGCGCCGCCATTCCCGTGCTCATCGTCGGGATCGTCGTCTGGGTGGGCATCACCAACGACCGCAAGGAGCGGCTGGACCGCCGCCTCGACGAGGCCGCCGGCTTCGCGATCCCTTTCCTGCCGCGCGGTCTCGACGAGATCCCGCGCTCCCCCAACGACAACGACGCCATCATGACGGTCCGCCGCGGCGACCAGGTCAAGTCGAACTCCGACGTGACGCTACCCAGGCTGGACGTCGATTACGCCGACGCATACGTCAAAGGCGTGCGATACCGGGTGCGGACGGTGGAGATTCCCGCGCCGGAGCCCACGTCGCTGGCCGTGGGCGCGACGTATGACGCGACCCTCGCCGAAACCAACAACCTGCACCGGCGCGTCCTGCTGATCTGCGGCTTCGCCATTGGCGCGGCGGCGGTGTTCGCCTGGTTGCTGGCCGCGTTCGCCGTTCGCCCGTTCAAGCAGCTCGCGCAGCAGACCCGATCGATCGACGCCGGCGACGAGGCGCCGCGGGTGGAGGTGCACGGCGCCACCGAGGCCGTCGAGATCGCCGAGGCCATGCGGGGCATGCTGCAGCGCATCTGGGATGAGCAGATCCGGACCAAGGAGGCGCTGGCGTCGGCCCGCGACTTCGCCGCGGTGTCGTCGCACGAGCTGCGCACGCCCTTGACGGCGATGCGCACCAACCTCGAGGTGCTTGCCACCCTGGACATGCCCGACGACCAGCGCAAAGAGGTGCTGAGCGACGTCATCCGCACCCAGTCGCGGATCGAGGCCACGCTGAGCGCCCTCGAGCGGCTGGCCCAGGGCGAGCTGTCGACATCCGACGATCAGGTGCCGGTCGACATCACCGAGCTCCTTGACCGCGCCGCCCACGACGCGATGCGCATCTACCCCGACCTCGACGTGTCACTGGTGCCGTCGCCGACGTGCATCATCATGGGATTGCCGGCCGGATTGCGCCTCGCGGTGGACAACGCGATCGCCAATGCCGTCAAGCACGGCGGCGCGACCCGCGTCCGCCTCTCGGCGGTCAGCTCCCGCGCCGGGGTGGAGATCGCCATCGACGACAACGGCAGCGGCGTACCCGAAGACGAACGCCAAGTGGTCTTCGAGCGGTTCTCCCGCGGGTCGACCGCCTCCCATTCCGGGTCGGGCCTGGGGCTGGCGTTGGTGGCCCAGCAGGCCCACCTGCACGGCGGAACCGCTGCACTTGAGAGCAGCCCGCTGGGCGGTGCGCGCCTGGTGCTGCGCCTTCCGGGGCCGAGCTAGCGCAGCCGCCGAGATCCCCGGCGTGGCCGGTTCCGAAAACGGCTCTGGCACAAGGCTTTCGCGTCCGTGGATTCGTTGGTCCCCGCTGTACGTCCGGCAGGCGACGGGCAACCTGGCGATTCGGCCCCCGCCCGGTCGGGCACACTGGAGCGATGGCCAACGGCAAGAAACCGACCGACAGCGAGACCCTGGCACACATCCGCGACCTGGTCGCACAGGAGAAAGCCCTGCGGGAGCAGCTGCAACACCGCGACATCTCCGAATCGGAGGAACACGACCGCCTGCGCCGACTGGAGGTCGAGCTGGACCAGTGTTGGGACCTGCTGCGGCAGCGCCGGGCGCTGCGTGAAACCGGCGGTGACCCGCGGGAGGCCGAGGTTCGTCCGCCCGGCGAGGTCGAGGGTTACCTGAGCTGAACCGTCACGCGGCGGATGGCGGTGCCTTGGACGCCATCGTGATTGGTGGCGGTCACAACGGCCTCGTCGCGGCGGGGTACCTGGCCCGCGCGGGTCTTCGGGTGCGGTTGCTCGAGCGGCTGGGGCACGTCGGCGGGGCAGCGGTCTCGGCACAGGCCTTCGACGGTGTCGGCGTCCGGCTCTCCCGCTACTCCTACCTGGTCAGCTTGTTGCCGCCCCGCATCGTCGCCGACCTGGGTGCGGCGGTCCGGCTGGCCCGGCGGCCGTATTCGTCGTACACCCCCGACCCCGCCACCGATGGCCGGAGTGGGCTGTTGATCGGCGCGTCCGGCGGCACGTTCGCCGCGATCGGCGCCGGCCCCGATGAGCACGGGTTCGCCGCCTTCTATCAACGCTGCCGACTGGTGACTCAACGGCTATGGCCGACGCTGCTGGAACCGCTGCGCACCCGAGAGGAGGCCCGCCTGCATGTCGCGGGAAGCGGCGACCGCGATGCGGCGGCGGCGTGGCAGGCGTTGATCGACGAGCCGATCGGGCACGCCATCACCGCCGCCGTCGGCAACGACGTGGTCCGCGGCGTGATCGCGACCGACGCGCTGATCGGAACGTTCGCGCGCCTTGACGACCCGTCACTGATGCAGAATGTCTGCTTCCTTTACCACGTGCTGGGCGGCGGCACCGGGGACTGGGATGTTCCCGTCGGCGGGATGGGCGCACTGACCGATGCCCTGGCAGCGGCGGCCATCGGCCACAGTGCCGAAATAACCACTGGCGCAGAGGTTTACGCCGTCGAACCGGACGGCGTGGTACGCTACCGCACCGGGGACGAGGAACACCTGATAACGGGCCGGTTCGTCCTCGCCGGCGTCACGCCGGCGGTGTTGGCAGGCCTGCTCGGCGAACGGCCGCCGTCCCCCGCCCAAGGCGCGCAGGTCAAGGTGAACATGGTGCTGCGGCGGCTGCCCCGGTTGCGCGATGACGGCGTCACTCCCGAACAGGCCTTCGCCGGGACGTTCCACGTCAACGAGACGTGGACCCAACTGGACGCCGGGTATTCGCGCGCGGCCGCCGGGCATATTCCGAATCCGCTACCGTGCGAAGCCTATTGCCATTCGCTGACCGACCCGAGCATTCTGTCGGCCGACCTGCGCGATTCGGGCGCCCACACGATGACGGTGTTCGGTCTGCACACCCCGCACTCGCTGTTCGACGGCAGCTACTCCGGCGCCCTGCGTGACCGGTTGACCGAGTCGGTACTGGCGTCACTGAATTCGGTTCTGGCCGAACCCATTCAGGACGTGTTGATGAGCGACGCTCAGGGCCGGCCGTGCATTGAGACGACGACCACCCTGGACCTGCACCGCACGCTGGGGATGACGGCCGGCAACATCTTCCACGGCGGCCTGGCGTGGCCGTTCGCTGACGACGACGACCCGCTGAACACACCGGCGCGGCGATGGGGGGTGGCGACCGCGCACGAGCGAATCATGTTGTGCGGCTCCGGCGCTCGCCGTGGCGGCGCAGTGTCGGGCATCGGCGGGCACAACGCCGCCATGGCGGTGCTGGCCTCGCTCTGCTGATTAGCGCGCGTCGATGGTCTGGTAGTCGCGCTCGGTGTAACCGGTGTAAATCTGGCGCGGGCGGCCGATCTTGCTGTCGCCCTCGTCGTGCATCTCGCGCCAGTGCGCGATCCAGCCGGGCAGCCGGCCGAGCGCGAACAACACGGTGAACATCCGGACCGGGAAGCCGAGGGCCCGGTAGATCAGCCCGGTGTAGAAGTCGACGTTCGGGTACAGCTTGCGCTCGATGAAGTAGTCGTCGGTCAGCGCCGCCTCTTCCAGCTCCTTGGCGATGTCCAGCAGCGGGTCGCCGCCGAGCTTGGCCAGGATCTTGTCGGCCTGTTCCTTGACGATCCGGGCGCGCGGGTCGTAGTTCTTGTACACGCGGTGGCCAAAGCCCATCAGCTTGACGCCCTCTTCGCGGTTCTTCACCTTGCGGACGAACTCGCTGACGTCGTCGCCGCTTTCGCGGATCTGGTCGAGCATCTCGAGCACCGCCTGGTTGGCGCCACCGTGTAGCGGACCCCACAGCGCGTTGATGCCGCCGGAGATCGAGGTGAACAGGTTGGCCCGCGACGAACCCACCAGCCGAACCGTCGACGTCGAGCAGTTCTGCTCGTGGTCGGCGTGCAGGATGAGCAGCATGTCCAGCGCCCGCACGACTTCGGGGTCCGCCTGATAAGGCTCCGCCGGCAGCCCGAACGTCATGCGAAGGAAGTTCTCCACCAGCGACTGCGAGTTGTCCGGGTAAAGGAACGGCTGCCCGACGGACTTCTTGTACGCGTACGCGGCGATGGTGGGCAACTTCGCCAGCAGGCGGATGGTCGACAGCTCGACCTGCTCGTTGTCCATCGGGTCCAGCGCGTCGGGGTAGTAGGCGCTCAGCGCGTTCACCACGGCCGACAGCACCGGCATGGGGTGCGCATTGCGGGGGAAGCCGTCGAAGAAGCGCTTCAGGTCCTCGTGCAGCATGGTGTGCATCTGGATCCGCTTGGTGAACTCCGCGAGCTGGTCCTTGTCGGGCAGCTCGCCGTAGATCAGGAGGTAGCTCACCTCGATGAAGGTCGACTTCTCGGCGAGCTGTTCGATCGGGTAGCCGCGGTAACGCAGGATCCCGGCGTCGCCGTCGATGTACGTGATGGCGCTCTTGCACGCGGCGGTGTTGACGAACCCGTTGTCGAAGGTGGTGTGCCCGGTTTTGGACAACAGGGAACCGAGCGCAATCCCATCCGCACCTTCGGTGGCGCGAACGATCTCTAAGTCGATCTCGCCCCCCGGGTACTTCAGAGTTGCGGTGTCGTCGGTGTCGGCCACGAGAACCCCTTTGCGCTCTGGCTGGTATGGCTGCCCTGACTAGGTGCTTATAAGTGAAGGTAGTCGTTGTCGCGTTCGCGTGCCTGCCCGGGGTCGGGTCTGTCCCGTCGCACCGACCCCCGGGGCGGGCTAGGGCTGGAGGCGCTCCACATGAGCGCCGGTGACCCGGATCCGGTTATGCAATCGGTTCTCCCGGCCCTGCCAGAATTCGATCGATTCCGGAGCAAGCAGATAGCCACCCCACCCCGGCGGTACCGGAACCTGCTCGCGGTCGGCGAAGCGCGCGGTCACCTCGGCCAGCTGGTCGAGCAGCGCCGCGCGCGACGCGATCGGACGGGACTGGTGCGAGGCCCACGCGCCGAGCTGGGAGCCGCGGGGCCGCTTGGACCAGTAGTCCTCGGTGACCTCAGGCGTGACCTTGCTCACCGGACCGCGGAGGTGAACCTGCCGGCCCAGCTGGTACCAGGGAAACGTCACCGACGCGTACGGCGTCGCCGCGAGGTCGGAGCCCTTGGCCGAGTCATAGTTGGTGAAAAATGTGATCCCGGACTCGTCCACGCTCTTACACAACACCGATCGGCTTGTCGGCCTGCCGTCGGCGACGGTGGCCAGCACCAGGGCGTTGGGTTCGGCGACGCCGGACCGCTCGGCCTCATCGATCCATTTGCGCAACAAGGCAACCCAACCGTCGTCGAGCCAATCCGTGTCGAGATCGGGACTGCCGTCCTTTTCCGCCGATCCGTATTCCACGCGCATCCTCTGCAGGCGCTCGGAGTCTGGTCCTGCCACCGCGCCAACGCTACCGGGGCTTGCTACCGGCCGGTAGCGTCGGTCCGAACGTGGGGTGCGAGAATTTTGCCTATGACTGTGGTCCCCGAAGACTTTGTCCCCGGCCTCGAGGGCGTCGTCGCCTTCACCACCGAGATCGCCGAACCGGATAAAGACGGCGGCGCGCTGCGCTACCGCGGTGTCGACATACAGGACCTGGTCAATCAACAGGTCACCTTCGGCGACGTGTGGGCTCTGCTGGTCGACGGTAAGTTCGGCCACGGATTGCCGCCCGCCGAGCCGTTCCCGCTGCCCATCCACACCGGCGACGTGCGCGTCGACGTGCAGGCGGGCCTGGCGATGCTGGCCCCGATCTGGGGGTACCGGCCCCTGCTCGACACCGACGACGCCACCGCCCGCGACCAGCTGGCCCGGGCCTCGGTGATGGCCTTGTCCTACGTGGCGCAGTCCGCCCGCGGCATCTACCAGCCCGCGGTCCCGCAGCGGGTGATCGATGAATGCGACACCGTCACAGCCCGTTTCATGACCCGCTGGCAGGGCGAGCCGGACCCGCGGCACGTCGAGGCGATCGACGCCTACTGGGTGTCGGCCGCCGAACACGGCATGAACGCGTCGACATTCACCGCTCGGGTGATCGCCTCGACCGGCGCCGACGTGGCCGCGGCGTTGTCCGGGGCGATCGGGGCCATGAGCGGACCGCTGCACGGCGGCGCGCCGGCGCGGGTCCTGCCGATGATCGAAGAGGTCGAACGCACCGGCGACGCCCGCGGGCTGGTGAAGAAGATCCTGGACAGCGGCGACAAGCTGATGGGCTTCGGGCACCGCGTCTACCGCGCCGAGGACCCGCGGGCGCGGGTGCTGCGCGCGACCGCAGAGCGGCTGGGCGCGCCGCGCCACGAGGTCGCGGTCGCGCTGGAGCAGGCCGCGCTGGCCGAGCTGCGCGAGCGGCGTCCGGACCGGGCCATCGAGACCAACGTCGAGTTCTGGGCGGCGGTGATCCTCGACTTCGCGCAGGTGCCGGCCAACATGATGCCGGCGATGTTCACCTGCGGACGGACCGCCGGCTGGTGCGCGCACATCCTCGAGCAGAAGCGGCTCGGCAAGCTGGTGCGCCCGTCGGCCATTTATGTCGGACCGGGCCCCCGCAGCCCGGAATCGGTCGAGGGTTGGGACCGCAGCCTCACCAACGCCTGAGGGGAAGCCGGTTGTCGGTGCCCGGCGATTAAATGAGTGTCGCCGCGATGAGTTTTGGTCGCGGGCGCAGTCATAACTCGCGAGCCTGCCCGTCTCGGGCCGGCCTGGGAACCGACAGCAAGGAGAACAACAATGGCGCTCAACATCGAACCCGCCCTGTCACCCCACCTGGTGGTGGACGACGCGGCTGCCGCAATTGACTTCTACGTCAAGGCTTTCGGTGCCGAGGAACTGGGGCGTGTGCCTCGGCCGGACGGAAAACTCATCCACGCCGCGGTGCGCATCAACGGCTTTCTGGTCATGCTCAACGACGACTTCCCCGAGATGTGCGGCGGCAAGTCGATGACGCCCAAGTCATTGGGCGGCACCCCGGTCACCATCCACCTGACCGTCACCGACGTCGACGCCAAGTTCCAGCGGGCGCTGGACGCGGGCGCCACCGTGGTCGCCCCGCTGGACGACCAGTTCTGGGGTGACCGCTACGGCGTGGTCGCCGACCCGTTCGGCCACCAATGGTCGATGGGCCAGCCGGTGCGCGAGGTCGGCTACGACGAAATCCAGGCCGCGATGGCCGGGCAGGGCGCCGGCTAGCCGAGCAGCCGGTCCAGTAGCCCGCGTCGCGGCGGCGGCGCGGGCTCGGCGGCGGCAGCGGCGGCGAGCATGTCGGTCACCTCGGTGAACTTGTTCCGCGGCCGACCGTCGGCGCTGCCGCGCGCGATCTCGGCAGCGTCGATGGCTCGCCAGCCGCGGCCATCGACGGTGTCGGGCTGCCGGGTGTGCACCAGCTTGGCCAGCGCCTCCGGCTCGGCCACCGGATCGCTTAGCTTGCCGGCGTTGAAATCGGCCACCAGGGCCTGAACGGTTTGCAGGGAGCACGACTTGTTCGTGCCGATGAACCCGCTGGGCCCCCGCTTGATCCAGCCCGCGACGTATGCGCCCGGGACCGGCGCCCCGGAGTCGGGATCGATCACACGGCCGCCGTCGTTGGGGACCACCGCGGTCGACTCGTCGAACGGCAGGTCGCGAATCGGCATGCCGCGGTAGCCAATCGATGTCAGCACCAGACCCGCGTCCAGTCGGCACACCTCGTCGGTTCCGGTGACCGCGAACTCCACCCCGGTGGCGCGTTCATCACCCAGCACGCGGTTTGGGGTGAGCCGATAGGCCAGCCGGATACGCGGGGCGCCGGACAGGGCGGCCGGCGCGGAATCGTCACCGAGCGTGCTCAGTATTTCCAGCTTGCGCTTCGTCAAGCCGTCCGTGGCCGCCGCGAGATCGGCCGCCACCAACTCGTGGTCGGCGGCGCTGAGCACGACGTCGGATGAGCCCGTGAGCCCGATCAGTTCGGGCAGGGTGAATGCCGACTGGGCGGGACCCCGCCGGGCGGCGACCACCACTTCGCGGACGGCGGAAGCGCGGAACGCCGCCAGTGCGCGATCGGAGATGTCGGTGCGGGCCAAATCGTCGGGGTCCGCCGTGAGCACACGGGCCACGTCGAGCGCGACGTTCCCGTTGCCGACGATCACCACCCGCTCGTGGCTGAGATCGACTGGCAGATCGGCAAAGTCGGGGTGCCCGTTGATCCACGCGACCAATTCGGTGGCGGTGCCGGTGCCGGGCAGGCCCATGCCGTCGATCTCCAGCCGACGGTCGTCGGGGGCGCCAACGGCGTACATCACGGCGTGGTGGTGGGCCAGCAGCTCGGCGTGGCTCAGGTGCCTGCCGACCTCGACGTTGAGGTGGAACCGGAAGCCGCGATGACCGGTGATCCGGTCGAACAGCCGGGTGACCCGCTTGGTGTTCTGGTGATCGGGCGCGACGCCGGCGCGCACCAGCCCGTAGGGGGTCGGCAGCTTCTCGAACACGTTGACCCGCACGCCATGTTGGGTGAGCAGTTCGTCGGCGGCGTACATCGCGGCCGGCCCGGATCCCACGATGGCCACCGTCAGCGGCCGGCGGCGGGCGCGCACCTGGGCGGCCGGAATCACCGGGGCCAGCTTCGATGTGGGCGGGACCTTCTCGCCCTCGGGCCGCTCGGGGTAGAAGGATGCGTTGATCTCGACGAACGGCAGCTGCTTGGTATCCAGCCGGCTGTCGGGTGCGATGGCGCCGACCGGACATGCGCTCACGCACGCGCCGCAGTCCACGCAGGCCACCGGATCGATGTAGAGCATCTCCGAGGTGGCGAAGCCGGGCTCGTCGGGCGTGGGGTGAATGCAGTTCACCGGGCACGCGAAAACACAGGACCCGTCGTTACAGCACGACTGGGTAATAACGTGCGGCATAAACGATTACCCGCGTGGTCCTAGGCGGCCGGCGCCGCGGCCAGGTGCTGGCGTTGCGGCTCGCTGCGGTAGCGCGAGGGCTTCCCGTCGATCTTGCACAGCCGCCACATGAGCCGCGCCGAGCGGGTTTCCATCAGGCCGGTGTCGTGGGCCAGCATCCGGACGTCACCGAACATGTCGCTCAGCCACTTTCGCGACTCCGGCGACCGGAAGAAGAGTTCCTTCTTGACCTCGCGCGGAATGTCGAACTCCTGCCAGAATGCCTTGGGCGGCACCACGATCGCCCGGCACAGGATCTTCATGGTCAGCGGCAGGTAGAGCGCGGTCCAGAACCGCTGGCGCTTGGTCAGTTCCGGCACCCGCCTGCGCAAGAACTCGTGGGCGAAGGAGATGTGACGCGCTTCCTCGGCGACGTGGATGGCCATCACCCGCTCCATGATGGGATGCAACGACTTGCCTTCGCGCAGAACGTTTTTCTGTGTGTGGTCGATGGGCTCTTCGCCGGCGAGCACTCCGATGAAGAATGCCACCGGCAGGGGGCCGGCCACCAGTGGAACCAGCGGCGAGAGCCACTTGAGCATCCGCGGCATGCCCGGCACGTCGGCGCCGATCCGGTTGACCATCTCCTGAAACATCATGGTGTGGTTGCACTCTTCGACCGATTCGTGCAAGCAGTACCGGTATTCCGGGGACCCGTTCGGTACCCAGAACGTGTAGTTCATCAGACCGCGGATCAGGATCGACTCGAAGTGCAGCCCCACCTTGGCGACGTTGGCCTGGCGCCACATGCCGATCTTGATCTTGCGCTCGTCGGACTGCGCCAGGTACCAGGGGTGCCGTCCCAGCGGGTCGGTCGCCGGCAGTATCCACCGCGGGTCGTTCTCCGTGACGGCGAATTCGGCCGCATCCCAGTCGATGTCTGTGTACGGGTTGAAGTTTCGCCGCACCGACCCTTCGGACAGGGTGGCGAGCGTGTTGACGTACTCGGTGTCGTCGCGCACTTCCATATTGCGGCGCCAACGCCGAACCATGCGTGTCCTGGCCATATCCAAGCCTCCCCAGCGAGGTTTACATTAGGACGTGCTGTGTCCAGACAGTACCGCAGGTACCGCATATCTTCTAGACCCCTCGGCGGCACTGTGGCCTGACCAGCGGTCAGCGCCATAGTGTGCCCCACGTCACAGCGCGTGAAACCCCGCGAGCTCCCGGCCATGTGTTTTGCCGCAGCCCGCGGCGTCGGCAGTCAGACCGCCGTGCCGCGCGTCACGTCCGCTCACTACCCTGATGAGCATGGCTGACCAGCTCGAGGTTCCCGCTGACATCAAACCCCGCGACGGCCGCTTCGGCTGCGGTCCTTCCAAGGTCCGGCCCGAACAGTTGCAGGCCCTGGCGACCACCGCGGCCCCGCTGTTCGGCACGTCGCACCGCCAGGCACCCGTCAAGAATTTGGTGGGCCGGGTCAGGTCGGGGGTGGCCGAGCTGTTCTCCGTGCCAGAGGGTTACGAGGTCATCCTCGGCAATGGCGGCGCGACGGCGTTCTGGGACGCCGCGGCGTTCGGCTTGATCGACAAGCGCTCGCTGCACTTGTCCTTCGGCGAGTTCAGCTCGAAGTTCACCTCGGCGGTCGCCAACAACCCCTTCGTCGGCGATCCCATCGTCATCAAGGCGGACGCCGGCAGCGCGCCCGAGCCACAGAGCGATCCCTCGGTTGATGTGATCGCCTGGGCCCACAACGAGACCTCGACCGGGGTGGCGGTGCCCATCCGCCGTCCCGCCGACTCCGGCGACGCGTTGGTCGTCATCGACGCCACCTCCGGCGCCGGCGGCCTGCCGGTGGACATCACCGACACCGACGCCTACTACTTCTCGCCGCAGAAGAATTTCGCCAGCGATGGCGGCCTGTGGCTCGCCGTCATGAGCCCAGCCGCACTGGCGCGGGTCGAGTCCATCGCCGCGTCCGGCCGCTGGGTTCCCGACTTTCTGTCGCTGCCGATCGCCGTGGACAACAGCCTGAAGAACCAGACGTACAACACCCCGGCGATCGGCACCCTGGCGCTGATGGCCGAGCAGCTCGACTGGATGCTGAGTAACGGCGGGCTGGAATGGGCCGTCAAGCGCACGGCCGACTCCTCGCAGCGGTTGTACTCCTGGGCAGAGGAGCGGCCGTACACCACGCCGTTCGTCGCCGACCCCGCACTGCGCTCCCAGGTGGTGGGCACCATCGATTTCGTCGACGACGTTGACGCGGCGGCCGTCGCGAAGGTTTTGCGGGCGAACGGCATCGTCGACATCGAGCCGTACCGCAAACTCGGCCGCAACCAGTTGCGTGTCGGGATGTTCCCGGCGGTCGAGCCCGATGACGTCAGCGCCCTGACGCAATGCGTCGACTGGGTGGTCGAGCGGCTTTAGCCCGGCGACATGCGGGCCGAAACGACCAGCTGTGGGGGTACCTCCCGCTTGCGGGGGAGGCGCGGGCAATCCAGCGCCCCGCCCCGCAATCAGCACGCAACCGCCCAGCGTGTCAGCACCGCTTATGGACGTTGGCGCATTAGAGTGCGCACGAGATGGGTCCGTCGACCTGCACACGGAGCCTGCGAGGAGAAGCCATGCGGGAACTCAAAATGGTTGGGGTCGATGCCGACGGCAAACACATCATCTGTGGGGCCGGCGACGCCGGTGAACCGTTCAAGCTCGCCATCGACGATCAGTTGAAGGCCGCCGTGCGCGGCGAGGCCGCGCACCCGGACCAACCGCACCTCGACATTCAGGTCACCAACATGCTGAGCCCCAAAGAGATTCAGGCCAAGATCCGGGCCGGTGCGTCCGTCGAGCAGGTGGCCGCGGCGTCGGGCTCCGATGTTTCGCGGGTCCGGCGGTTCGCGCACCCGGTGCTGCTGGAACGTGCCCGCGCCGCCGAGTTGGCAACGGCCGCGCATCCGGTGCTCGCCGACGGCCCCGCGGTGCTCACCTTGCTGGAAACCGTCAGCACGGCGCTCGTGACGCGCGGCCTGGAACCCGACCGGCTCAGCTGGGATGCGTGGCGCAACGAAGACAGCCGCTGGACCGTGCAGCTTGCGTGGAAGGCCGGCCGGTCCGACAACATCGCGCACTTCTGCTTCGCCCCGGGCGCCCACGGAGGAACGGTCACGGCTGTCGACGACGCGGCCAAAGAACTGGTGGACCCGAACTTCGACCGCCCACTGCGGCCGCTCGCGCGGGTCGCCCACGTCTCGTTCGAGGAACCGGCGAAGCCCGCTGCTCCCGCGCCGCAAGAGCAACCCGCGCCGCAGGAGCAGCCGGTACACACCCGTCGGGGCAAGCCGGTCATCCCGGCCTGGGAGGACGTGCTGCTCGGCGTCCGCTCGGGCGGACAGCGCTAGCGCAGCGTCAGCGCGATCAGCGTCAACCACCCGCCGGCGACTCCGATTCCCGCGCCCAGCAGGAACCAGCGCAGCACCAGCTTGTGCCGCCATCCCCACAGCGTGGGCGCGAGCCCGCCGGCGGCGACGACGTTGAGACCGACCGCCAGGAGTGGATGCACCCGGATCAGTCCCAAAGTGAGCACCACAATGGCGGCGCCGGTCACTGCGGCGACGAAGCCGGCGACCGTCAAACCCGTTGCCCAGGGCACGGAATCGTCGGTCACGAGCCGAGCCTAGCCCGTTCGTAGAACGCCAAAGCGGCCGCAGTCGCCACGTTGAGGGAGTCGGTGCCGCGCGACATCGGGATGCGCACGCGCACATCGCTCAATCGCAAGGTAGCCGGCGTGAGCCCCGGCCCCTCGGCTCCCACGAGCACCGCGACGCGCTGGTCGTGCGCGGCGGCCATCGCTTCCGGCAGGGCGCATGCCTTGCTGTCCGGGGTCATCGCCAGCAGCCGAAATCCGTTCTCTTTCAGCATGATCAGCTCGGCGGGCCATTCCGTCGCGCGCGCGTACGGGACCAGCAGGGCGTGGCCCATCGAGACGCGAACGGCGCGACGGTAGAGCGGGTCGGCGCAGCCGCTGCCGAACACCACCGCGTCCACGCCCAACCCGGCGGCGTTGCGAAAGATCGAGCCCAGGTTCTCATGATCGTTGACGCCCTCGAGCACCGCGACCGTCCGGGCGCGCTCGACCAGTTCGGCCACGCTGGGTTCCGCCACCCTGCGCGCGGCCGCCAGCACGCCGCGATTGAGGTGAAAGCCCACCACTTGCGCCATGACGTCGGCGGAGGCGCGGTAGAACGGCACGGCGCTACCGGCCAAATCGTCGGCGAGCTCGGCGAGCCGGCGGTCCGTCCCCAACAGGGCATGCGGGGTGAATCGGGAGGCGAGCATGCGCTGAACGACCAGCACGCCTTCGGCGATCACCAAACCCTTGCCGGACGGCAGATCGGGACGACGGTCGACGCTGTTCAGGTCGCGGAAATCGTCGAGCCGGGGGTCGTCGGGATCGTCAACGTCCTGGACGTTCGGGGCATCCGTTCCGCCGCTCACGGGCCTTCGTCGACCAGGGCCAGCATCAGGTCGGCCGCGTTGCGCAGGGTGTCACGTTGCTCGCTGTCCAGCGTTGCGAGCCGTTTGGCCAGCCACTCCTGGCGGGCGCGCCGGGTCGCCTTGACCAGCTCGGCGCCAGAGTGCGAAACCGAGACCAGCACCTGCCGGCCGTCGACGGGATGCGGGGCACGGTCAACCAGGCCCATGTCGGCCAGCGATGCGATCACCCGGGTCATCGACGGCGGCCGGACCCGCTCGCGAATCGCCAGCGCGCCGGGCGTCATCGGGCCCTCGTTGGCGAGCGTGGCCAGCGCCGACAGCTGCGACAACGACACCGGCGACGACGGGTTCCGGAATCGGAGTTGGCGGGCCAGCCGCATGACCGCCAGCGACAGATCGCTGGCCAGCCGCGCATCGCTGTCAGGCATGGCGCGAGGTTACACGCAAGCTCCTGAAAGCGGGATACGAACCGGTGAACGACGGCTTGCGCGGGCGCTTGACCCTCGGCCCAGGCATTTTTCGATCGCCCGGCCGCGCATGGGCGGTACCGGCGGACCGCATCGGGCGGCTATGTTAATCGCGATGTCTGTGGAACCCGGCCAGAACCGCGAGGCGCCGCCGCTGCCGCCCGCGCTGCTCAACGCCTGGCCGTTCGTCGCACTCGGCGCGCTCGGCTGGCTGGTCGCTGCGGCCGCCGCGTTTCTCGTGCCCGCCCTGCAGAGCTGGCGCCCCCTGACGCTGGCCGGGCTCGGCGTCGGAGTACTCGGCACGAGCATCTTCGTGCTGCAACTCGCGGCTGCCCGCCGCGGCGCACGGGGCGCACAAGACGGACTCGAAAACTATTTCGATCACGGCTAGATCTCGCAACCAGCACGGACCCGGGAGGATCGATGGTAGCCCCGCTACTGCAAGCGCAAATCGACATTGACGCACCGGTTTCCACGGTTTGGGGGTTGATCTCCGATCTGGGGCGGATGCCGGAGTGGAGCCCGCAGTGTCGTTGGATGAAAACCTTCGGTCCGCTGCGGCAGGGCATGCGCAGCCTCAACATCAATCGCCGTAACCGCCTGTACTGGCCGACCACTTGCACGGTGGTCGAGGTCATCGCGGAAACCAAGCTTGCGTTCCGGGTCAACGCCAACCACACGATCTGGAGCTACGAGCTCCAACCCACCGGCGAGGGCACCCGGGTGATTGAAAGCCGTCACGCCGAGAACGGCGTGACCGCAATTTCGAATCTGACGGTGAATGCGCTGCTCGGCGGAACCACCAACTTCGAACGCGAGTTGCTCGACGGGATGAACACCTCGTTGGCCAAGATCAAGGCCGCCGCAGAGAAGGGCTAGCCGACGTCGGGCTGGGACTCCAGCGCCTCGGGCTGGGACTCCGGCGCTGCAGCCTGGGCTTCCGAGGTCTCGGGCGTTGAGGCCGACGGCTCCGGCGCGGCCTCCTCGGTGGTCGATTCCGGGAGTTCGGTCGTCTCGGAAGGCTCGGGCTGTGTCTCGGTCACCTCTGCCGGCTCGGACGACTCGGGCGGCGCCTCGACAACGTCGAGCACGCCGTCGTCGTATGGCTCGTAGGAGGGGGAACCCGTACCGGCGGGAGCGGGCGTGTCCGAATGCGCGCCGCAACCGTACTGCTTGTCGACGACCTGCCCGTCGGCCGACAGTTCGTTGCCGCACACGCCGAACATCGCACCGAGCGATCCCGCCAACGGCAGGAAGAAACCGCAGTCGCGGCATACCCGCTTGGTGGACCGCGCCATCGGTGAGTCGGGACCGTGGTCTCCGGTGTGCCACCGTTCGGCCGCCTCCGCGCGGCCCCAGGCGCTCATCACCCAGCGCCGGCCGAGCCCGATCTCGGCGGCGGCCTCGTCGACCTGCGCGTCACCGCTGGCCGCGTAGCCGGGCACTAACCGCGGATCGTCGGCCGCGGGCGCCAGCAGATCACCGGGGCTCAGGTCTCCCGGACGCACCCGCTGATCCCACGGAACCCACTGCGGCGCCAGCAGCGCCGTCGGACCCGGGATCAGCACCACTTCGCTGACGGTGGCGTGGTCGGCACGGGGATGCGCGGCGACGACCACGGCCCATTGCCAGCCCTGATATCCAGGCAGATGCGCCAGGAACCGGTGGGTCGCGGCGGCCGG
>NZ_LZKH01000085.1:0-2019 GCF_001672745.1 Mycobacterium sp. E1386 | reverse complement strand
CCCGATCCCAAGGGTGCGCGGTACGGCCGCGACACGCACGGCGACCTGGACGGCAGCGCCGAGGAGACCGGCGCGGTGTTCCCGCTGCTGGCCGGGGCCATCGCGCCCGGCGACTACCCGGCGATGCTGCTCGCCGAATGCGCGCGGCTCAACCGCGCCGGCCTGACAACCTGCTCCGAGATGGCCTTCGACCCGGCGTTCGGGCCGGTCGTCGAGCGGCTGCGCGACCAGCTGACGGTCCGGTTGCGCACCTACGAGATCTCCAACCCGCAGATGCGCACCGACGCCACCCCCGGCCAGGGCGACGACATGCTGCGCCAGGTCGGCATCAAGATCTGGGTCGACGGCTCGCCGTGGGTCGGCAACATCGCCATGTCCTTCCCCTACCTGGACACCGACGCCACCCGCACCATCGGGGTGCCGCCCGGTTCCTGCGGGCACGCCAACTACACCCGCGAACAGCTGAGCGAAATCGTCGGCGCCTACTTCCCGCTGGGCTGGCCGATGGCCTGCCACGTACAGGGCGACGCCGGGGTGGACACCATCCTCGACGTCTACGAGGAGGCCCTGCGCCGACACCCCCGCGACGACCACCGGCTGCGGCTCGAGCACGTCGGCGCCATCCGGCCCGAGCAGCTGCGGCGCGCCGCCGACCTCGGGGTCACCTGCAGCATCTTCGTGGACCAGATCCACTACTGGGGCGACATCATCGTCGACGGCCTGTTCGGTCCCGAGCGTGGATCCCGTTGGATGCCAGCCGGTTCCGCGGTCGCGACCGGCATGCGCATCTCGTTGCACAACGACCCCCCGGTCACGCCCGAGGAGCCGCTGCGCAACATCAGCGTCGCGGTCACGCGCACGGCGCCCAGCGGCCGGGTGCTGGCGCCCGAGGAGCGGTTGACCGTCGAGCAGGCCATCCGCGCGCAGACCATCGACGCGGCCTGGCAGTTGTTCGCCGACGACGTGACCGGCTCGCTGGAGGTGGGCAAGTACGCCGACCTGGTGGTGCTGTCGGCCGATCCGCGGACCGTGCCGCCCGAGCAGATCGCCGATCTGGACGTGCGCGCGACGTTTCTCGCGGGCCGCCAGGTCTACGGGCAGTGACGCCCACGCGCCCGCCCCGCCTGCAAGACCTCTTGGACCGCCTGCACGTGGTCGCGTTGCCGATGCGGGTGCGGTTCCGCGGCATCACCACCCGCGAGGTCGCGCTGATCGAGGGCCCTGCGGGCTGGGGCGAGTTCGGCGCCTTCCTGGAGTACGCGCCGCCCGAGGCCGCGCATTGGCTGGCCGCCGGCATCGAGGCCGCCTACCGCCCGCCGCCGCCACGACGGCGGGACCGCATCCCGATCAACGCCACCGTCCCGGCCGTCGACGCCGCCCGGGTGGGCGAGGTGCTGGCCCGGTTCCCGGGTGCCCGCACCGCCAAGGTGAAGGTCGCCGAGCCCGGCCAGACGCTGGCCGACGACGTCGAGCGGGTCAACGCCGTGCGCGAACTCGTGCCGACCGTGCGGGTGGACGCCAACGGCGGCTGGACCGTCGAGCAGGCGGTGCGGGCGGCCACCGCCCTGACCGCCGACGGCCCGCTGGAATACCTCGAACAACCATGCGCGACCGTCGACGAGCTCGCGGCCCTACGCGCGCGGATCGGCGTGCCGATCGCCGCCGACGAAAGCATCCGCAAGGCCGACGACCCGCTCGCCGTCGTCCGCGCCCGCGCCGCCGACATCGCGGTGCTCAAAGTGGGCCCGCTGGGCGGCGTTTCGGCCATGCTCGCGATCGCCGCGCAGATCGACATCCCGGTCGTGGTCTCCAGCGCGATCGACTCGGCGGTCGGCATCAGCCATGGCCTGGCCGCCGCGGCGGCCCTGCCGGTACTGCGCCACGCGTGCGGGCTCGGCACCGGCGGGCTGTTCGTCGAGGACGTCGCCGACGTCGCCTCCCCCGTCGACGGCACCCTGGCGGTCGCGCCGGTCACCCCCGACCCGGCGCGGCTGCGGGCCCTCGCGGCGCCCGCGGAGC
>NZ_LZKH01000084.1:0-12726 GCF_001672745.1 Mycobacterium sp. E1386 | reverse complement strand
GCTCCGGGGTGTCGGCGCGGTTCGCGATCGCCGCGGCCGAAACCGTGGCGGCGGCCGCCCGGCACCGCGGCGCGGTGCTTGGCGAGACCGATCCGGTGGCCCGCGTGGTCGACCTCGGCACCGTGATCGACGTCCTGCGCGGCAAGCTGGAATTCGAGTCCGGTGAGGAAGGCCGCGAACAGGCCGTGCTCGAACACCTGCTGCGCCGCGCGACGGCCGACACCGCGTCGCGGGTGCTCGGCGGCATCGACGTCGGGTCGTTGGTGTCGGCGGTCGAGGGCGGCTCGGCGGTCACGACGGGTGAGCGGGTGTCGGCCAAGGACGTGCTGGCCGCGGTTCCCGCCCTGCCGGTGGTGGAGAAGATCGCGGCCAAGGTCAACGCCCAGTCGGAGGGCGAGCGCGCAGCAGCGCTCGAGCTCGCGCTGGAGGCCCTGTACCTGGCCAAGCGAATCGACAAGGTGTCCGGGGAGGGCCAAACCGTCTATGGCTAGAGGCCATTCGTCGCGATACTCGGCGTATACCGGCGGGCCAGACCCGCTGGCCCCGCCGGTGGATCTGCGCGAGGCCCTCGAGCAGATCGGGCAGGACGTCATGGCGGGCACGTCGCCGCGCCGCGCGCTTTCCGAGTTGCTGCGCCGCGGCACCAAGAACATGCCCGGCGCCGACCGGTTGGCGGCCGAGGCGAACCGGCGCCGCCGGGAGTTGTTGCGCCGCAACAATTTGGACGGCACGCTGCAGGACATCAAGAAGCTACTCGACGAGGCGGTGCTCGCCGAACGCAAAGAACTGGCCCGCGCACTCGACGACGACGCCCGCTTCGGTGAACTACAGCTCGACGCCCTCCCGGCGTCGCCGGCAAAGGCCGTTCAGGAGTTGTCCGACTACAACTGGCGCAGCAACGAGGCCCGCGAGAAGTACGACCAGATCAAGGATCTCCTCGGCCGCGAGATGTTGGATCAGCGGTTCGCAGGCATGAAGGAGGCACTCCAGGGCGCCACCGATGAGGACCGCCAGCGCGTCAACGACATGCTGAACGACCTCAACGAGCTGCTGGACAAGCATGCCCGCGGCGAGGACAGCCAGCAGGACTTCCAAGACTTCATGGACTCCCACGGCGAGTTCTTCCCGGAGAACCCCCGCAATGTCGACGAGCTGTTGGACTCCCTGGCCAAGCGCGCCGCCGCCGCCCAACGTTTCCGCAACAGCCTGAGCCCGGACCAGCGGGCCGAGTTGGATGCCTTGGCGCAGCAGGCATTCGGGTCGCCTTCACTGATGCAGGCGCTGAACCGGCTGGACGCGCATCTGCAGGCCGCCCGGCCGGGAGAGGACTGGACCGGGTCCGAACAGTTCTCCGGCGACAACCCGTTCGGGATGGGCGAGGGCACCCAGGCGCTGGCCGACGTCGCCGAACTCGAGCAGCTGGCCGAGCAGCTCTCGCAAAGCTATCCGGGCGCCACCATGGACGACGTCGATCTGGACGCGCTGGCACGCCAACTCGGCGACCAGGCCGCCGTCGACGCCCGCACGCTCGCCGAATTAGAGCGCGCGCTGGTCAACCAAGGATTCCTGGACCGGGGTTCCGACGGACAGTGGCGGCTGTCCCCGAAGGCGATGCGCAGGCTCGGCGAGACGGCGCTACGCGATGTGGCGCAACAACTTTCCGGCCGGCGCGGCGAGCGGGACCATCGTCGCGCGGGCGCGGCAGGCGAACTGACCGGCGCCACCCGGCCCTGGCAGTTCGGCGACACCGAGCCGTGGAACATTTCCCGCACGCTGACCAATGCCGTACTGCGGCAGGCGGGAACGGCCACGGCCGACGGCGGCGTCGGACAGCTGAAGATCACCGTCGACGACGTCGAGGTCTCCGAAACCGAGACGCGCACGCAGGCCGCGGTGGCGCTGCTGGTCGACACCTCGTTTTCCATGGTGATGGAGAACCGTTGGCTGCCGATGAAGCAGACGGCGCTGGCCCTCAACCATCTCGTGTGCACCCGGTTTCGTTCGGATGCCTTGCAAATCATCGCATTTGGCCGCTACGCCCGGACGGTGACCGCCGCCGAGCTCACCGGTCTGGAGGGTGTCTACGAGCAGGGCACCAACCTGCATCACGCGCTGGCGCTGGCGGGCCGCCACCTACGGCGGCATCCCAACGCGCAGCCCGTCGTCCTGGTGGTGACCGATGGTGAGCCCACCGCACACCTGGAGGACTTCGACGGCGACGGCACCACAGTGTTTTTCGATTACCCGCCACATCCGCGCACCATCGCCCACACCGTGCGCGGGTTCGACGAAATGGCCCGCCTCGGCGCGCAGATCACCATCTTCCGGCTGGGCAGCGATCCCGGCCTGGCCCGGTTCATCGACCAGGTGGCCCGGCGGGTCGAGGGGCGTGTCGTGGTGCCCGATCTCGACGGCCTGGGCGCGGCCGTGGTCGGCGACTACCTTCGGTCCCGCCGCCGCTAGCGCGTCGTCGGGATAGGCGCTCACTCGACCGGGTACACGAACCGAGAAGGAGGAGATGCATGAGCAAGGTTCCAACGATCGAACTCAATGACGGTGTCGGCATTCCGCAGCTTGGCTTCGGCGTGTTCCAGATCCAGCCCGACGAGACCGCGGCGGCGGTCAAGACGGCGCTCGAGATCGGCTACCGGCACATCGACACCGCCGAGATGTACGGCAACGAAAAGGAAGTCGGGCAAGGCATTCGCGACGCCGGTCTCGACCGCGCCGACGTGTTCGTCACCAGCAAGCTCAACAACGGCTTTCACAAACCCGACGACGCGCGCCGCGCCTTCGACCGAACGCTGAAGGCGCTGGACTCCGACTACGTCGACCTGTTTCTCATTCACTGGCCGCTGCCCACCCTGTATGACGGCGACTTCGTCTCGACCTGGAAGGTCTTCGAAGAGTTCGCCCGCGACGGGCGCGCACGCAGCATCGGCGTCTCGAATTTCAAGGTCGCACACCTGGAGCGGCTCGCCGACGAAAGCGACACCGTGCCGTCGGTCAACCAGATCGAGCTTCACCCGTACTTCGGGAACACAGAGGTCCGCGCGTATGGGCGCGAGCATGGCATCGCCACCGAGGCGTGGGCGCCGATCGCGCAGGGCAAGGTGCTCGGCGATCCGGTGATCAACCGCATCGCCGAGGCGCGGGGCAAGTCGGCCGCGCAGGTGGTGCTGCGCTGGCACATTCAGCGCGGCGACATCGTGTTCCCCAAGTCGGTGACCCCGGAACGCGTCAAGGAGAACTTCCAGCTCTTCGACTTCGAGTTGGACGACTCCGACATGGACGCGATCTCAGCCCTGGACAAGGGTGAAGCGGGTAGGAACGGGCCCGACCCCGATAAGTTCGACTACGTGCCCGGCTGAGCGCTAGCCGCGAGGCCTGCGGGCCTTGCGAATGATGCCGACGGCACCCCACAGCGAGAAGCCGCGAATGTTCACCTTCGGTGCGCCCGGGGTGCCCTGGCCGAGGACGCTGCGGTCGAAGTTGCCCATGACGCCGCGGCCGTGAATCTCGACGTTGACTTCCGGCGGCAGCAAAATCTTCGTCGCGCCCATGATCGACATCGCGTGGATGTCGACCTCGGTCGAGGTGAAGTCGGCGTAGCGCAGATCCACCACACCGTTCCCCCACAAGGCGAAGGTGGTCAGCTTCTTCGGCACGTTCCACCGGCCCCGCCGCTCGAAGCCGCTCAACAGGGCCAGCAGCAGAGTGGACGGCGCCGGGTTGGGCTTGCCTCCGCGGCGGGGGTTGATCGGCGAACCCGGCAGATCGGCGCGGAGCTGGTCCAGTTCTTCGTACGTGGTCGCCGCGTAGGCCCTGGTCAGCCGGTCTTCGTAGTCCTTCATCTGCAGCCGGCCTTGCTCGGCCGCGTACGCCAGCAACTGCGCGAGTTGGATGCGATCAGTGTCGGCCGCGCGCGACGATTCGTCGCGCGTGTCGTTCGCATCGCGTTGCGCAGAGTTGCTCATCACCCACGAGCCTACGACGTCCGGATTTTGCCGCAAGAGGATTGGTCAAACTGCAACCTTGGCCAGCGCCGGACGGTTCGGCCGGCGGCGTTTGTTTGACACCTGGCTAACTCGTCCAGCTCGGGGCGCGCTTCTGCAGAAACGCCATCATGCCCTCGCGGGCTTCGTCGGAGACGAAGAGTCGGGCCGATTCCTCGGCGAGCCGCTCGGCGTCGCGGTCGAACGCTTCCAGCACCGCCGCCGTGGTCAGCGCCTTGGAGGCGGCCAGCCCCTGGGGCGAACCGCGACCTACATCGGCCAGCAGCTTCGCCACCGCGGCGTCGACGTCCTCGGCCGCCATGGTGATCAGCCCGATGTCCGCCGCCACGGCGGCGTCGAATGTCTCGCCGGTCAGGTAGTAGCGCGCTGCCGCCCGCGGCGACAGCTTCGGCAGCAGCGTCAGCGAGATGATCGCCGGGGCGACGCCGATCCGGGCCTCGGTCAAGGCGAAGGTGCTGCGCGGGCCGGCGACGGCGATGTCGCAGGCACCGACCAAGCCGAACCCGCCCGCGCGGACATGCCCGTCGATGGCGCCGATCACCGGCAGCGGCGAGGAGACGATGTCCCGCAACACCGCCGTCAATTCGCGGGCGCGGGCGACGGCCATGTCGAATGCCGATGGTGGCGACCCGCTTCGCCCGGTCCCGCCGCGCTCGCGATCGCCACGTGGGTCGCCGCCACTGGCCTCACTGAGATCCGCGCCGGCGCAGAAGGTGTTGCCCGTATGCCCGAGCACCACCGCGCGCACGGCCGGCTCGGCCGCGGCGTCGCGCAGCCCCTGATGCAGCTGCTCGACGAGAGCGGTCGAGAGCGCGTTGCGGTTGTGGGGCGAATTCAGCGTCAGCCGCGCGAACGGGCCGCCGGTATCGGCGGGCCCCGCGTATTCGACCAGCGTTTCCATCAGTAGCTTCGGGGCAGGCCCAGCGACGTCTGCGCCACGAAGTTGAGCACCATTTCCCGGCTCACCGGGGCGATCCGCCCGAGCCTGGCCGAGGCGAGCATGGCGGCGACACCGTACTCCTTGGTCAACCCGTTGCCGCCCATCGACTGCACCGCCTGGTCGACCGAACGGGTAGCCGCCTCGGCCGCAGCGTATTTGGCCATGTTGGCCGCCTCGGCGGCGCCCGCATCATCGCCACTGTCGTACAGGGTGGCCGCCTTCTGCATCATCAGCTTGGCCAGCTGCACCTCGATGTGGCACTGCGCCAACGGGTGCGAGAGTCCTTGGTGTGCACCGATCGGCGTGCCCCACACCTGGCGGGTCTTGACGTAGTCGGCGGCCCGATCGAGCGCGAACCGTCCCATCCCGACCGAGCTGGCGGCACCCATGATGCGCTCGGGATTCAACCCCGCGAAGAGCTGCGCGATCGCCGCGTCCTCGGAACCGACCAGCGCGTCGGCCGGCAGCCGGACGTCGTCGAGGAAGACCTGGAACTGCCGCTCCGGGCTGATCAGCTCCATTTCGATTGGCGTGTAAGAGAATCCGGGGGCATCGGTGGGCACCACGAACAGCGCCGGCCGCAGTTTGCCGGTCTTGGCCTCCTCGGTGCGGCCCACGACCAGGACGGCCTGCGCCTGGTCGATACCGGAGATGTAGACCTTCTGGCCCTTGAGGATCCAGTCGCTGCCACCGCGCCGGGCGGTGGTGGTGATCTTGTGCGAGTTGGAGCCGGCGTCCGGCTCGGTGATGGCGAAGGCCATGGTCAGGGTTCCGTCGGCGATGCCGGGAATCCAGCGCTTCTTCTGCTCGTCGGTGCCGAACTTGCTGATGATGGTGCCGTTGATGGCGGGCGAGACGACCATGAGCAGCAACGCGCTGCCCGCCGCCGCCATTTCCTCCATCACCAGTGACAGCTCGTACATGCCGGCGCCGCCGCCGCCGTACTCCTCGGGCAGGTTCACCCCGAGGAAGCCGAGCTTGCCCGCCTCCGACCACAATTCGTCGGTGTGCTCGTGCGCGCGCGCCTTCTTGAGGTAGTACTCGCTGCCGTAGTTGGCCGCCCACGCGGCCACCGACTTGCGCAGTGCCTGCCGCTCCTCGCTCTCGATGAAGCTGGTGTCGGTCATCTACGAATCTCCTTCTGCTTGGGGCGCTTCCACGCGTGCGAGGATTGTGCCGACTTCCACTTGCTGACCGGTATCGACGCTGAGTTCGGCGAGCACCCCGTCGGAGGGTGCGGTGATGGTGTGTTCCATCTTCATCGCCTCCAGCCAGATCAGTGGCTGCCCGGCGGTTACGGTGTCGCCGACCGCAGCGGCGATGCGGATGACGTTGCCGGGCATGGGCGCTACCAGGGAACCCTTTTCGAGGGTCGAACCCGGTTCCGGGAACCGTGGCAGCGCCACCAGGTGAACGGGGCCGCGCGCCGAGTCGACGTAGACGTCGTCACCATATCGCGCGACCGCGAAGGTGTGCTCCACCCCGTCGTCGGCAAGGGCGACCCGATCGGCCGTGGCGGAAACCAGCCGCACCGCCGCGTCATTCGGCAGCGTTAATCCTGTTCTAGTGAAACGATATTCGACATTATGCTCGGTGTCACTGTCATCGCGATAGGCCTTGACCTGATACCCCGACGCCAGGTTTCGCCAGCCGCTGGGGACGGCGCCGAGGACGGGGGTGACAGCGCGGTTATGGGCGGCCTCGGCCAGCGCGGCGGCGATCGCGGACAGCCGGACGACCCCGGGGTCGGCCAGGGGCGCCGACAACTTGTCCAGGCTGTGCGTGTCGAAAAACGCCGTGTCGGTGGCACCCTCGAGAAATGCGGGGTGCCGCAGCACGTTGACCAGCAGCTCACGGTTGGTGCGCACGCCATGCAGGCCGGCGCGGGCCAGCGCGTCGGCGAGCACCAGCGCCGCCTGCCGGCGGGTCGGAGCGTAGGAGATGACCTTGGCCAGCATCGGGTCGTAGTGGATCGACACCGTGAAACCGTCCAGGACGCCGGAGTCGAGGCGAATTCCGGTCCGGTGGCCCAGTGAGGCGAACTCGGTCCGAACCGCGGGCACGTCGATCGTGTGCATCACGCCGGCCTGGGGTTGCCAGCCGCGCGCCGGGTCCTCGGCGTAGAGCCTGGCCTCGATCGAATGCCCATGGGCGGCGGGGGGTTCGGCATCGAGCCGGCCGCCCTCGGCGATCATGAGCTGCAGTTCGACCAGGTCGAGCCCGGTGGTCTCCTCGGTCACCGGATGCTCGACCTGCAGCCGGGTGTTCATCTCCAGGAAATAGAACTCTCCGTCGTCATCGGCGAGGAACTCCACCGTCCCGGCGCCGGTGTAGCCGATCGCGCCGGCCGCCAGCCGCGCCGCCTCGAACAGCTTGTCCCGCATCCCCGGGATGCGCTCGACCAACGGCGAGGGGGCCTCCTCGATGACCTTCTGATGCCGGCGCTGAATCGAGCATTCCCGTTCCCCGACGGCCCAGACTGTGCCGTGGGTGTCGGCCATCACCTGCACCTCGATGTGATGCCCGGTGGGCAGGTAGCGCTCGCAGAACACGGTCGGGTCGCCGAACGCCGACTGCGCCTCACGCCGGGCCGCCTCGACTTCGCCGGTGAGAGAAGATAATTCGCGGACCACCCGCATCCCGCGGCCGCCGCCGCCGGCGGACGCCTTGACCAGGACGGGCAGCTGCGCCTCGGTGACCGTGTCGGGGTCGAGTTCGTCGAGCACAGGAACCCCGGCGGCGGCCATCAGTTTCTTGGCCTCGATCTTGGAACCCATCGCCCGTACCGCATCCACCGGCGGCCCGACCCAGGTCAGGCCGGCCCCCTGCACGGCAGCCGCGAAATCGGCGTTCTCGGAGAGGAACCCGTAGCCGGGATGCACCGCGTCGGCACCCGCCGCGCGGGCCGCGGCGATGATCGCCTCGGCGTTCAGATAGTCGTTGGTTTTGGGCAATCGCACCCGCGCGTCGGCCTCGGCCACGTGCGGCGCGGCGGCGTCCGGACCGGTGTAGACGGCGACGGTGGCCAGGCCCAGCCGCCGGCAGGTGGCGAACACCCGCCGGGCGATCTCGCCTCGGTTGGCGACCAGCACTCGAGTGACCATGGGGCTCACATCCGGAAGACGCCGAAGTTCGACGTCCCCTCGATCGGGCCATTTGCAATGGCGGACAAACACATTCCCAACACCGTGCGGGTATCGCGCGGGTCGATCACCCCGTCGTCGTACAGCATTCCGGACAACACCAGCGGCAGCGACTCGGCCTCGATCTGCCCTTCGACGGCCGCGCGCATCGCGGCGTCGGCGTCCTCATCGACCTGCTGGCCGCGGGCCTCGGCGGCGGCGCGGGCCACGATCGACAAGACCCCCGCAAGCTGGGCACCACCCATCACCGCGGATTTGGCGCTGGGCCACGCGAACAGGAACCTCGGGTCGTAGGCCCGGCCGCACATGCCGTAATGGCCGGCGCCGTAAGAGGCGCCGATCAGCAGCGAGATGTGCGGGACGGTCGAGTTGGAAACGGCGTTGATCATCATCGACCCGTGCTTGATCATCCCGCCCTCTTCGTAGTCCTTGCCCACCATGTAGCCGGTGGTGTTGTGCAGGAACAACAGTGGCGTGTTCGAGCGGTTGGCCAGCTGAATGAATTGGGTGGCCTTTTGCGACTCCTCGCTGAACAGCACGCCGCGCGCGTTGGCCAGGATGCCGAGCGGATAGCCGTGCAGCCGGGCCCACCCGGTGACCAGCGACGAGCCGTACATGGCCTTGAATTCGTCGAATTCGGAGCCGTCGACGATGCGGGCGATCACCTCGCGCGGGTCGAACGGGACACGCAGGTCCGCGGGCACGATGCCGATGAGCTCCTCGGCATCGAACAGCGGCTCGGTCACGGGGCCCGGGGTCGGGCCCTGCTTGACCCAGTTCAGCCGGGCCACGATGCGGCGGCCGATGCGGATCGCGTCGAGCTCGTCGGCGGCGAAATAGTCGGCCAAACCCGAGACACGGGCGTGCATTTCGGCGCCGCCCAGCGACTCGTCATCGGATTCTTCACCGGTGGCCATCTTCACCAGCGGGGGACCGGCGAGGAACACCTTCGAACGTTCCTTGATCATCACCACGTGATCGGACATGCCCGGAATGTAGGCGCCGCCGGCGGTGGAGTTGCCGAAAACCAAGGCGATGGTGGGGATTCCGGCCGCCGACAGGCGGGTCAGGTCGCGGAACATCTGCCCGCCAGGAATGAAGATCTCTTTCTGGGTGGGCAGGTCCGCCCCGCCGGACTCCACCAGCGAGATGACTGGCAGTCGGTTCTCGAATGCGATCTGGTTGGCGCGCAGTATCTTTTTCAAGGTCCACGGGTTGCTGGTGCCGCCCTTGACCGTCGGGTCGTTGGCGACGATCAGGCATTCCACACCCGACACCACGCCTATCCCGGTGACCGTGCTGGCGCCTACGGTGAACGCGCTGCCCCACGCCGCGAGCGGGCTGAGCTCCAGGAATGGCGAGTCCGGGTCGACGAGCAGCTCGATGCGTTCCCGCGCGGTCAGCTTGCCGCGGGCGTGGTGGCGCTCGACGTACTTGGGGCCGCCGCCCGCAAGCGCTTTGGCGAGTTCGGCGTCGATCTCCTCGAGCCTGGAGGTCGCCGTGGACGCCGCGTCGGCGTAGGCGGGGGAATTGGGATCGAGCGTGGACTGCAGAGTGGTCACGATTGATACCCCAGGGTCTTCGCTGCCAACGAGGTCAGGATTTCGGTCGTCCCGCCGCCGATGCCCAGGATCCGCATGTCCCGGTACTGGCGTTCGACTTCGGATTCGGCCATGTAGCCCATGCCGCCGAACAGCTGGACGGCTTGATTGGCCACCCATTCGCCGGCCTCGACGGCGGTGTTCTTGGCGAAACACACCTCGGCGATCAGGTTGGTCTCGCCGGCCAGCTGACGTTCGACCACGTGGTGAGAATAGACCCGGGCGACGTCGATGCGCCGGGCCATCTCGGCCAGCGTGTTCTGCACCGATTGCCGCGAGATCAGCGGGCGGCCGAAGGTCTCCCGGTCGCGGCACCATTGCACCGTCAGATCCAGGCACCGCTGGGCGCTCGAATAGGCCTGTGCCGCAAGGCCGACGCGCTCGGCGACGAACGCCTGCGCGATCTGCAGGAAGCCGCTGTTCTCGGCACCGACCAGATTGGCCGTGGGCACCCGTGCGTCGACGAAGGACAGCTCGGCGGTGTCCGAGGACCGCCACCCCATCTTGGCCAGCTTGCGGCTCACCTCGAAACCCGGTGTGCCTTTCTCGATCACGAGCAACGAGACACCGGCCGCGCCGGCGCCGCCGGTGCGCACCGCGGTGACGACATAGTCGGCGCGGACGCCCGAGGTGATGTAGGTCTTGGCGCCGTTGACCACGTAATGGTCCCCGTCGCGCACCGCCGACGTGCGGAGGTGCCCGACGTCGGAGCCGCCGCCAGGCTCGGTGATGGCGAGAGCCCCGATCTTGTCGCCCGCCAAGGTCGGCCGCACGAACTCCTCGATCAGTCGCCGATCGCCGGAGGCGATCATGTGCGGCACCGCGATGCCGCAGGTGAACAGCGAGGCGAAGACCCCACCCGGGGCGCCGGCCTGATGCACCTCTTCGCAGATGATCACCGCGTCCGCGCCGTCACCGCCGCCGCCGCCGACCGCCTCGGGGAAGCCCGCGCCCAGCAGGCCGGCCGCCCCGGCGCGCCGGTGCAAGTCGCGCGGCAACTCACCGATGCGCTCCCACTCGTCGGCATGGGGCAGGATCTCGCGTTCGGTGAAGGAGCGCACGGACTTTCGCAACTGTTCGCGCTCCGGCGTCGTCCACAGATTCATAGCAGCCTTTCGGGGATGTCGACATGCCGGCCGCGTAACCACTCACCCAGCCCTTTGGCCTGCGGATCGAAACGGGCCTGATACGCAACGCCCTGGCCCAGAATGCCGTCGATGACGAAGTTGACCGTGCGCAGGTTCGGCAGCAGGTGGCGGGTGACCTCGAACTCCGCCGCCTCGGGCAGCAGCCCCTTGAGCAGCTCGACGGTCAGCGTGTTGGCCAGCCAGCGCCACTGTTCGTCGGTGCGCACCCAGACCCCGACGTTTGCCGAGCCGCCCTTGTCGCCGCTGCGCGCCCCGGCGATGCGGCCCAGCGGCACTCGCCGGGTCGGACCGTCCGGCAACGGCTCGGGCAACGGCGGATCCTCGGCGGGCGCCAGAACCAGAGTCTCGGTGGCGCAAGGGATGTCGACCCGGGTGCCGTCGGCGTGCACCGCGACGTGCGGCACCTCGTTGGCGTCGACGTAGCCGGCGGTGAACACGCCGTAGACCTGGCCGTCGCCGGGCGGGGCGGTCACGTGAAAACCGGGATAGCTGGCGAGCGCCAATTCGACGGCGGCCGAGGAGAACTGGCGCCCGACATTCGCGGGATCGGGGTCGCGGACCACGCAGTGCAGCAGCGCGCTGGCGGCTTCCTCGGTGTCGGCGTCGGTGTGGTCGGTGCGGGCGAGCGACCACTGCAGCTCCGCGGGCTTGACGGTCAGCGCGGCTTCGAGCTGCCGGCGCACCAGGTCGGCCTTGGCCTCGATGTCCAGGCCGGTCAGCACGAACGTCATGGAGTTGCGGAATCCGCCGATGCTGTTCAGCGACACCTTGTAGGTGGGCGGCGGCGGTTCGCCGAGCACGCCGCTGATGCGCACCCGGTCGGGGCCTTGCGCGGACAGCTCGACGGTGTCCATCCGGGCGGTGACGTCGGGGTTGGCGTAGCGCGCGCCGGTGATCTCGTAGAGCAACTGCGCGGTTACGGTGTCGACGCTGACCAGCCCGCCGGTGCCCGGGTGCTTGGTGATCACCGACGAGCCGTCGGCGTGGACCTCGGCCAGCGGGAAGCCGGCGTGGGTCAGGTCGGGCACCTCCGTGAAGAAGGAATAGTTACCGCCGCTGGCCTGCACGCCGCACTCGATGACGTGGCCGGCGACCACGGCGCCTGCGAGCCGGTCGTAGTCGGTGCGGCCCCAGCCGAAGTGCGCGGCCGCGGCCCCGACGATCACCGAGGCGTCGGTCACCCGTCCGGTGACGACCACGTCGGCGCCGTCGCCCAGGCAGTCGACGATGCCCCAGGCGCCCAGGTAGGCGTTCGCGGTCAGGGGTGTGCCCAGCCCGAGGTCCGCCGCGCGCGCCAGCAAGTCGTCGCCTTCCACGTGCGCGACCCGGGCCGGGATTCCGAGGCGCTCGGCCAGGGCTCGTAGCGCGTCCGCCAGACCGGCCGGGTTGAGGCCGCCGGCGTTGGCGACGATGCGGACACCCCGGTCGCGGGCCTCGCCCAGGCAGTCCTCGAGTTGGGTCAGGAATGTCTTCGCGTAGCCACGCTCGGGATGCTTCATGCGGTCGCGGCCCAGGATCAGCATGGTCAGTTCGGCCAGGTAGTCGCCGGTGAGGTAGTCCACGTCACCGCCGGTGAGCATCTCGCGCATCGCCGACAGCCGGTCGCCGTAGAACCCGGAGCAGTTCGCGATCCGGGCGCGTCAACGACCGTGGCGGCAATCTCGACCCGGAGAGCGGTCGGCCGTCCTTGACGTGACACCGGCGCGACCCGCTAACCTACCGGTTGGTTGGTTGGTTTGCGCTCACCGGTGAAACGCAGATTGGAGGACTGCATGGCCTCTGCTTCAGGTCGCGACGCTGTCCGGATCGCGAACTGCTCCGGGTTCTACGGCGACCGGCTGTCGGCGATGCGCGAGATGCTCACCGGCGGTGACGTGG